>NZ_JBFRPK010000066.1:0-14272 GCF_041471965.1 Vibrio sp. 10N.261.51.A3 | reverse complement strand
TCGGCGCACAAACAAAAAGGGAAGCTTTCGCTTCCCTTTGGGTGTTTATAGTTAGTTACTCAGAGTATGACTTAGAGCAACAGTCTCACTCGTGCTTATTTTTGCAGTAGAGAGATGTCAGCAATCTGTAGGAACAGGTTACGTAGGTTGTTCAGTAGCGTTAGACGGTTCTTCTTAAGCGCTTCGTCATCAGCCATAACCATTACGTTATCGAAGAATGCATCAACAGGTTCACGTAGATCAGCCAGCTTGCTTAGGGCTTCTTGGTAGTTGCCTGTTGCGAATGCTGGTTCTAGTGCTTCTGTCATTACTTCAACGTTTTCAGCCAGTGCTTTCTCTGCGTCTTCTTGAAGAAGAGTTAGGTCAATTTCAGCTGGTAGCTCGCCATCGAATTTCGCAAGGATGTTACCTACACGCTTGTTCGCTGCTGCTAGTGCTTCTGCTGCTTCCAGTTCACGGAAGTGAGAAACCGCTTTAACACGTTGGTCAAAGTCAGCTGGCTTAGTTGGACGACGTGCTAGTACCGCTTGGATGATATCAACGCTGAAACCAGCATCTTGGTACCATGCGCGGAAACGACCTAGCATGAAGTCGATAACGTCAGCTTCTACGTTTTCGTTAGTTAGCTTGTCGCCTAGTAGCTCTTTCGCTTTACCGATCAGATCGGTTAGGTCTAGGTTGTAGCCGTTTTCAACGATGATACGTAGCACACCTAGTGATGCACGACGTAGAGCGAATGGGTCAGAACCTTTTGGAGCTTGGCCAATACCGAAGATACCTACGATAGTGTCTAGCTTGTCTGCCATTGCTACTGCTGAAGAGATACCAGTGCTTGGTAGATCGTCACCCGCGAAACGAGGCATGTATTGCTCGTAAAGTGCCAATGCAACTTGCTCGTCTTCACCGTCGTGTGTTGCGTAGTGCATGCCCATCACACCTTGAGTATCCGTAAATTCGAATACCATTGATGTCATTAGGTCACACTTAGCCAGTAGGCCAGCACGCTTAGATTTCTCAACGTCAGCATCGATTTGCTCAGCAATGTAGCCTGCAAGCTCTGTGATACGGTCTGTTTTGTCTTTGATCGTACCCAATTGCTTCTGGAAGATAGCTTGGTCTAGTTCAGCAAGACGGTCGATAAGCGGACGCTTACGGTCTGTGTTGAAGAAGAACTCAGCATCAGCAAGACGTGGACGAACAACCTTCTCGTTACCTTCGATTACGTGGCGAGGCTCTTTAGATTCGATGTTTGATACGAAGATGAAGTTCGGTAGTAGCTTCTTGTTGTCATCGTAAACAGGGAAGTACTTTTGGTCACCTTTCATGGTGTAAACCAACGCTTCAGAAGGGACTTTTAGGAACTCTTCTTCGAACTTCGCTGTCAGTACTACTGGCCATTCAACCAGAGACGTTACTTCTTCAACAAGGTCATCTTCTAGGTCAGCTGTACCGCCAACCGCAGCTGCCGCTTTTTGCGAATCAGCAAGGATGATCGCTTTACGCGCTTCGTAATCTGCCATTACTTTACCGCGCTCTTCTAGGATCGCAGGGTATTGGTCAGCAGAGTCGATTGTGAACTCTTGTTCGCCCATGAAACGGTGGCCACGGATAGTACGAGCAGATGCTACGCCTAGGATTTCGCCTTCAACAAGCTCATCACCTAGTAGTACAGTCAGTGTTTTTACTGGACGGATAAATTGAATGTCTGAGTTACCCCAGCGCATTGCTTTAGGAATTGGTAGGCCAGCCAGTGCTTTCGCAGCGATGTCCATCACCAATTCTTGAACTGGTTTGCCAGCCACTTCTTGTTTGAAAAGAAGCCACTCGCCTTTGTCTGTTTTCAGACGGTCAGCTTGCTCAACAGTAATACCGTTACCACGAGCCCAACCTTGTGCTGCTTTGGTCGCGTTGCCTTCAGCATCGAATGCCACAGAAACAGCAGGACCACGTTTTTCAACGACTTTGTCCGCTTGGCCTTCAGCCAGTGCTGTTACTTTAAGTGCTAGACGACGAGGTGCTGCGTACCACTTGATGCCTTCGTGAGAAAGCTCAGCAGTTTTAAGACCCGCTTCAAAGTTAGAAGCAAAGGCTTCAGCTAGAGAACGAAGTGCCGTTGGTGGAAGCTCTTCCGTACCCAGTTCAATTAGAAAATTCTTCGCCATGATTATTTACCTTCCTTTTCTTCTACAGATCGGCACATTGGGAAGCCAAGTGCTTCACGTGACGCGTAGTACGCTTCTGCAACAGCTTTAGTCAGGTTGCGGATACGAAGGATGTAACGTTGACGCTCTGTTACAGAGATAGCTTTGCGCGCATCAAGGATGTTGAATGCGTGACCTGCTTTTAGAATGCGCTCGTAAGCTGGAAGCGGCAGTGGCTTCTCAAGCTCAAGTAGTTCTTTACACTCTTTTTCGCACTGGTCGAAGAAAGTGAATAAGAAATCTACGTCTGCGTGCTCGAAGTTGTATGTTGATTGCTCAACTTCGTTTTGGTGGAAGATGTCACCGTAAGTCACGTTAGAACCGTCTGGTGCTACGTTCCATACAAGGTCGTAAACTGAGTCTACTTCCTGGATGTACATTGCTAGACGCTCGATACCGTAAGTGATCTCACCTGTTACAGGTTTACACTCAAGGCCGCCAACCTGTTGGAAGTAAGTAAACTGTGTTACTTCCATGCCGTTTAGCCATACTTCCCAACCAAGGCCCCATGCGCCTAGTGTTGGGTTTTCCCAGTTATCTTCAACGAAGCGAATGTCGTGAACAAGTGGGTCAACACCAAGAACCTCTAGGGAGCCTAGGTACAACTCTTGGATATTGTCTGGCGATGGTTTTAGCGCTACTTGGAATTGGTAGTAGTGCTGCAGACGGTTCGGGTTTTCACCGTAACGGCCATCGGTCGGACGACGAGAAGGTTGAACGTAAGCTGTAGACATTGGCTCTGGGCCAAGTGCTCGTAGACATGTCATTGGGTGAGAGGTGCCTGCACCTACTTCCATATCTAGAGGTTGAACAATGGTACAACCGTTTTGAGCCCAGTAATCCTGCAGCGCGAGGATCATTCCCTGGAAGGTTTTGATATCGTATTTTTGCATAGTCAGGTTCGCGCGATTCTTTTAAATGAATGAGAAAAATAACCTCTGAGTATACCGAGATATTCGTAAAGCGAGTAGGGGTAATCTTGTTTAATTAGTGGTCTAAAATGTCGTTTAGTGGATTTTTGTGCCTTTAATGTTTGTTTTTCGGCACAAGTGGATATTTTGATAACTTTGACACTTGTGTTTGAAAGCATGGGCTATTAAAATCTCGCGGTCTTTGGGGAGTAGCTTACTTATTCATATCCTATTGAATGAGTTCGTTCGTCAACATAATTGATGCAAAATCATCATGGCGTTCGAGGCAACCACCACCTTGGTGGTGCTTAGCAAGACCATAGACAAGCATCGTGAACCGGGATGGGGCGCGAGGTTTGTCTTTGGTTAAATATAATAATCCCCATCCCAAATGAGCATGTCGTGAGCGTTTTAGCAATTTCAATTACAACTGTCGCCTTAGCCGAGATCGGTGATAAGACTCAGTTGCTATCTCTTTTATTAGCCAGTCGATATCGCAAGCCGATACCTATCATCGCAGCTATCTTCTTTGCCACCATTGCCAATCATGCCCTTGCAGCATGGCTCGGGGTCGTGGTTGCTGATTATCTTTCACCTGAAGTATTAAAGTGGGTGCTGGTGGTCAGTTTCATTGCGATGGCTGGCTGGATTTTGATTCCCGATAAGTTAGATGACGATGAACAGATCTCAAACCGAGGACCGTTTGTCGCCAGTTTTATCGCTTTCTTTATTGCTGAGATCGGCGATAAAACCCAAATTGCGACCTCTATCCTAGGGGCTCAATATGCGGATGCATTAGCGTGGGTGATTCTGGGTACAACCATTGGTATGTTGCTGGCAAATGTGCCTGTGGTGATCATCGGTAAGCTGTCTGCTGATAAGATGCCTCTTGATCTGATTCGTAAGATCACAGCCTTGCTATTCGTGGGTTTAGCTATCGCTGCTGCGTTTTACTCGTAAGTGTTTTGAGTCTTATTATACTCAATCAGTAGAGTAATGTGTTGTAGGTCATACTCTTACAGTATTGTGGGGTTTATCGAGCGAATGGACATATAACTGTCATACTTGTCATGATATTTTAATCTTGTGAGTTAAGAACACGAGGGCATGATTATGTTGACGCGTTATATGGGTATTACTCCACAAAGCCAAAGTTATCTATTTACTTTTGGTCTTGCACTTACACTGTTAGGCATGGTGTTGACGGACATGTGGCTGCCAATGGTCGCGGGTGCCATCATCATGACTGCACTTGCGGTAGAGGCTTGGATTCGGGTCGCGCATATTATTCCGATGCGCAAAGATATCCGAGAAATTCAGCATCAGCTGGAGCATCTGCAAAACAAATCTAGAAGCGAATAAACAAAAAGCCGCTCGTACTCTGAGTTCTGTTTAAGAACATAAGGTACGAGCGGCTTTTTTGATACTTGATAGTCGGTGGGGCGTTACGCCTCCAATCCCTTTCTGATCAAATACTGGTAAGGCAACGTTTCTGTTGCTTGGCCTACCAACTGGTGATCCATGAATCGACAAAAGCTCGGAATATCTCGAGTTGTCGAAGGATCGTCAGCTTTTACCAGTAACACATCGCCATCCTGCATGTTTCTAATTGTCTTCCTGACCATCATTACTGGTTCCGGGCAACGCAGGCCTTCAGCTTCTAAAGTATGGGTTGCCAGTTCAGGTTTGAATGTCATGGTTTGTATCTCTATATCTATCTAACGAGTGAATAATACGTCTGCAGAAAAAATATGCAATAAGTGCTTGGCAAACAGAATCATTTCCTATAACTTAGTTAACAAGTTGATAACAACTTAAAGCAAAGGCAACTAGCTAAGGAGTGGCGATGTTGACAGGATTAGATAGATTAACAATTTATTCGGTTCTCTGTTTTATTTCTTTTTGTGCGTTAGTACTACGCTCATCGACAGAGACCTCACTGATGCCTATTTTTGGCATAGTAGCAACGATTATTGGTATTTGGGTAGAGATGCGCCGTTGGCAAGGCATAGCCGAAGAGCAAGAGCACTAACCCGAATACAGCAAGCGAATTCCGATACGACAACATTCCGACACTATCCCCAAATTTTCTTGGGCTTCCCCGCGTAATTGCGGGATTTTTTTTATCTAAAGCATGCTATAAACAACTTAGTGACTAATGGCAATCGTATACAGCTAGGTAAGTGGCGTGGAATTAGAAGACATCTATCGTAGAGACCTTAATTTATTGGTCGCTTTAAAGGTATTGATTGAAGAGGGCAGCGTAAGCCAGGCCGCGCTTCGTCTTAACTTAAGCCAATCCGCAACCAGTCGAGTATTAGGGCGTTTAAGAGAATTACTAAACGATCCGTTGTTTACACGTCAAGGTCAGCACCTTATTCCTACCAAGAAAGCACTCGAGATCAGTCAGCGTATTGATCAGCCTTTGGAGTCTTTTCGCCAATTGCTGAGTCCGAGTGACTTTGACCCTTACTATTGCAGCGAACGTTTTCTGATCGCTACCACCGATTATGCGATGCAAACCATCTTGCCTTATGCGTTGCCTAAGATTTATGAACAAGCACCCAATATCTCTTTGGAGTTTGCTCCGTTGCAGCATGAGCATTTGTTTAAACAGCTCAGCACCGAACGCGTTGATATGGCGATCTGTCGTCCGAGTGGCAGCATTGCACCACTTCATCAAGAAGTCTTGGGGCCGGTTGGTGTGTCGTGTCTGTTATCTAAACACCATCCATTAGCCGATCAACCTTTAAGCCTTGCAGACTATGTTTCACTCCCACATGCGATGATTGCGATCAGTGATGGTGTTAAGGCTTTATTAGACAACGCGTTAGCCAATCAACAGCCTCGTAAAATGGTGTTGCGTGCTTATCACCTTGAAGCTGCATTGGCGATTGTTGATAGAATGCCGTTGGTGATTACTGTGCCTGCTGATTTGGCTTATTTGGTAGCAGAGCGTTATGACTTGGTTGTTAAGCCATTACCATTTGAATTTATGCCGTTTGATTACTCACTGATCTGGCACTCGCGTTGCGATTCTTCTGCTTCACAACAATGGTTAAGAAGAGTGGTAAAAGAAGAGTGTGGTGAGTTGATTCAAAAACGGATTGCGGATGTCGGTTTGGGTTAACCGGATCTGAGTCTGAGTTCACTTGACCCGAATGACAAAAACGCAAAAGGGCTGATAAAAATCAGCCCTTTGTTGTTTTGGGTTATCCAAGCCTAAAGCTGTTGCTTAAGGTTTGATAACTTTATGTTTGAGAGCCTATAGTTTAATGACTACGCGACCAGTGATTTGACCGTTAGTGATGTCTTCTGCTGCTTGAATTGCACCGTCTAAAGACACTTCTTTGGTTGCTTGAGCGTAGAAAGATTCTGGTAGTAGCTCAGCCAGTTGTTCCCACGCTTTAATACGTTTTTCACGAGGGCACATTACAGAATCAACACCTTGTAGGCGAACGTTACGCAGAATGAATGGCATTACCGTGGTTGGTAAGTCAAAACCGCCTGCTAGACCACACATCGCAACCGCACCGTTGTAATCAATTTGCGCCAATACTTTCGCAAGCACTTTGCTGCCTACCGTATCGATAGCGCCAGCCCACAGTTGTTTTTCTAGTGGCTTAGCTGGTTCTTCTAGTTCAGCACGCTCTACAATACGTGTCGCGCCTAGTGATTTAAGTAGTTCACCGTTTACAGAAGCACGGCCAGTCACTGCTGCCACTTTGTAGCCCAGTTGGTTTAGTAGAGTGATAGATACGCTACCTACACCGCCACTTGCGCCGGTAACTAGGATTTCACCGTCTTCTGGTTTGATGCCTGCATCTACGATAGCTTGCACACAAAGCATTGCCGTGAAGCCTGCTGTACCGATCGCCATGACTTTCTTAGCGTCTAGACCTTTAGGCATTGGCACTAACCAATCACCGTTTAGGCTCGCTTTTTCAGCCATGCCGCCCCAGTGACCTTCACCAACACCCCAACCAGTTAGAACCACTTCGTCGCCTGCTTTGTAGCGAGGGTCATCAGATTGTGAAACCACACCAGAAAGGTCGATACCAGGAACCATAGGGAAGTTGCGAACAATGCGCCCTTTACCTGTAATCGCCAAACCATCTTTGTAGTTCAAAGAAGAGTAGCTAACATCAATCTTCACGTTACCTTCTGGTAATTGAGATTCTTCAATTTGAGAAACTGACGCGATAGTTTTTTTGTCTTCTTGGTTTAGTACAAGTGCTTTAAACATGATCTGCTCCGTGGAGGAATATTAGGAAACTGAAGTAACTTTAGTTGAATCATCCGAGAAAAAATAATGAAACATCAACATTGAATATATGCGTTTTGTGCATAGATGTCAGGGTTGGTTTTTCTCTCGTTGAGTTCGCTGAACACAATCGATGCATTGTTGGATGCCAAGCAATAAAAAGTGCAGCTATATAAATATAGCTGCACAAAAGATTACCCTTCAAATATTACAGTCAGTAAACGCTATGGGCGTTCAAATACCGTTGCAATACCTTGGCCTAAACCAATACACATAGTCGCCAAGCCGTATTTCACGTCTTGTGCTTCCATCAGGTTGATTAGCGTCGTCGAGATACGAGAACCAGAACAGCCTAGTGGGTGACCCAGAGCAATCGCACCGCCGTTAAGGTTTACTTTCTCGTCAACAACATCCAGTAGACCTAAGTCTTTAGCACAAGGTAGAGATTGAGCAGCAAACGCTTCGTTTAACTCAATCACACCCATGTCTTCAATGGTTAGTCCTGCACGTTTAAGTGCTTTTTGGGTTGCTGGTACTGGGCCGTAACCCATGATTGAAGGATCGCAGCCAGCGATAGCCATAGACTTCACGCGAGCGCGAATCTTAAGGCCAAGTGCGTTAGCTTTCTCTTCGCTCATGATAAGCATTGCAGAAGCACCATCAGACAGAGCTGATGAAGTACCTGCTGTTACTGTGCCGTTTGCTGGGTCAAATACCGGACGCAGCTGGGATAAGCCTTCAACTGTTGTCTCTGGGCGAATGACTTCGTCGTAATCCAGAGTGAACAGAGAACCGTCTGCAGCGTGAGCTTCGGTTGGCAGAATTTCATTTTTGAAACGACCTTCAACCGTAGCTGCTTGAGCGCGAGCATGTGAGCGTGCTGCGAATGCATCTTGGTCTTCACGGCTAATACCGTGCATTTTGCCTAACATCTCAGCGGTTAGCCCCATCATACCGGCCGCTTTTGCTACGTGTTTTGACATGCCTGGGTGAAAATCAACACCATGGTTCATTGGTACGTGGCCCATGTGCTCCACACCACCAATCAGGCAGATTTCAGCATCACCAACCATGATAGAGCGAGTTGCATCATGCAAAGCTTGCATAGATGAACCACATAAACGGTTGACTGTTACAGCACCAATCTCAATCGGTAGACCAGCAAGCAAGGCAGCGTTACGTGCAACGTTGAAGCCTTGCTCTAGTGTTTGTTGTACACAACCCCAGTAAATATCTTCAATTTCGACAGGGTTTACTTCTGGGTTGCGCTCTAAAATGCCTTTCATCAAATGTGCAGACAGATCTTCAGCACGAGTGTGACGGAAAGCTCCACCTTTGGAACGTCCCATTGGGGTGCGAAGGCAATCAACAACAACTACATTTTTCATTTTGCTATTCCTTTTCCAAATGTGGGTTACAGAGAACTGGCTTGTTGGCTGTCGTAAAAGCTTTCGCCCTTCGCTGCCATATCAAGCAATAGCTGAGGAACTTGGTACATTGCACCTAAGTCTTGGTAGCCTTTCGCCATTTCAACGAAGTTACCAATGCCCACACTGTCTAAGTAGCGGAATACGCCGCCTCTAAATGGAGGGAAGCCTAAACCGTAAACCAGTGCCATATCCGCTTCTTGCGGTGTCGCGATAATGCCTTCTTCTAGACAAAGCACCACTTCGTTGATCATTGGAATCATCACGCGCTGGATAATTGTTTGGTCATCAAAATCTTGTGGTGCTTGACATACGTCAGCCAAGATAGGAAGAATGTCTTCAGAGAAGGTCTTCTTCGGACGACCACGCTTGTCTACGCTGTATGTGTAGAAACCGCTACCGTTTTTCTGACCGTATTTTTCAGCAACGTAAAGTGCATCAATCGCATCACGACCTTCTTTGCCCATACGCTCTGGGAAACCTTGCGCCATCACAGCTTGTGCGTGGTGTGCAGTGTCTAGGCCTACAACGTCTAGTAAGTAAGCCGGGCCCATTGGCCAACCGAACTTGCGCTCCATCACTTTATCGATCTTAGTGAAATCAGCACCGTCGCGTAGCAACATGCTGAAACCGCCAAAGTAAGGGAAAAGTACACGGTTAACGAAGAAGCCTGGGCAGTCGTTAACAACGATTGGGGATTTACCCATCTTCGCTGCGTAAGCAACCACGCGATTGATGGTCTCTTCTGAAGTTTGTTCACCACGGATGATCTCAACCAAAGGCATGCGATGCACAGGGTTAAAGAAGTGCATGCCACAGAAGTTTTCTGGGCGCTTCAGTGATTTCGCTAGCAGGTTGATCGGAATTGTAGAGGTGTTTGATGTTAGAACCGTGTCTTCACCAACCAAACCTTCCACTTCGCTCAGTACTGCTGCTTTTACTTTCGGGTTTTCTACTACTGCTTCAACAATCACATCCGACTGTTCTACACCCGCGTAATGCAGGCTTGGAGTAATAGAAGACAGAATACCTGCCATCTTGAATCCATCTAAGCGACCGCGTGATAAGCGTTTATTCAACAGCTTAGATGCTTCGTTCATACCTAGATCAAGCGATGCTTGTGCGATGTCTTTCATCATCACTGGCACGCCTTTTAGAGCTGATTGGTAAGCAATACCGCCGCCCATGATACCTGCACCAAGTACGGCTGCACGCTCAGTTGCTTTGTTTGCTGACTTACCCGCTTGTTTCGCTAAGCCTTTGATGTACTGGTCATTCAGGAATAAGCCAACTAATGCTTTTGCTTCTTCCGATTTCGCTAGCTTAACGAAGTGCTTACGTTCGATGTCGAGTGCTGCATCGCGATTGCTGCGTGCTGCTTCTTCAATCGCAATCACAGAAGTAATCGGAGCTGGGTAGTGAGGCCCTGCTTTTTGAGCAACTAAGCCCTTCGCCATGGTAAAGCTCATCATCGCTTCGAGTTTGCTTAGTGAAAGCGCTGATGTCTTTTGTTTACGGCGTAGCTGCCAGTCTAATTTTTCATTAGCAGCCAGAGAAACGGTATTGATTGCCGATTCTAGTAACTGGTCTGTTTCAACAATCGCATCTAACAAGCCAACTTTAAGCGCCTCATCTGCACGGCATGCTTTGCCTTGCGTGATAATTTCCATTGCGCTGTCAGCACCGATAACACGAGGTAGGCGTACACAACCACCAAAACCAGGCATGATGCCAAGTTTGGTTTCAGGTAGGCCAATGCTGGTGGTCTTGTCACCGATACGGAAATCGGTAGCGAGTACACATTCACAGCCGCCGCCAAGGGCATGGCCACGCATCATTGAAAGAGTTGGGACAGGAAGGTCTTCGAGCTTGCTGAAGATTGAATTAGCGAATCTTAACCATTCATCAAGTTCTGCTTCTGGCTTAGCAAATAGGCCAAGAAATTCAGTGATGTCTGCGCCTACAATGAACGCGTCTTTGTTTGAAGTTAAGATTAAACCACGTAATCCTGCGTGAGCATTAAGAGCATCTAACGCTTTATCTAGTGATTCTAAAGTAGCAAGGTCGAGTTTGTTTACAGAGGCTGGTGCACAGAAGCTTAATTCCGCAATACCATCTTGTAATTCCTTTACCTGTAGGGTGTTAGCTTGGTAAATCATTGTCTATCTCCATGACATACAATCCACGATTGTTTGAGAGAATCTTGTTATCTTTCTATTATTGTAGAATACCTGGTAAGACCAGTTATCTTAGTCTGTACCTCTGCTTGATTAATTTCAATACATTTTTTAAACAATTGTTTAACATTGTGCGATGGCACAGATCCTCTAACCCTTATTATTCACGCGTGATACACTTCGTCGCTCTTATTAACTAAGTTAACGATATGAATGAACAGCCTTATTTAATACCTTCTGCGTCGGCTCTGTTTGAAGAAGAGATAAAAAAGAGCGTCTTTATTACGCATCTTGCTCATACTCCAAGTGTTGAAGCTGCAAAACAGTTCGTAGAACAGGTGAAAAAAGAGCATTCTTCAGCACGACATAACTGTTGGGGTTTTGTTGCTGGTCGACCTGAAGACTCAATGCTTTGGGGTTTCAGTGATGATGGTGAACCCTCGGGTACAGCGGGTAAGCCTATCTTGGCGCAACTATCGGGCTCTGGTGTCGGTGAATTAACGGCTGTTGTGACGCGCTACTCTGGCGGAATTAAGCTTGGAACCGGCGGTTTGGTTAAGGCTTACGGCGGTGGCGTACAACAAGCTCTCAAGCTGCTTCAAACTATCGAGAAAAAAATAACCACAAAATTACGGCTAGAGTTAGACTATGGCTTTGTGCCGATCGCACAATCCATCATGGCTCAGCATCAGGCTGTTGAGGTCCAAGCGGATTATGGTGTTCAAGTTGAGCTTATTATTGAAATAGAGCTCCTTCAGGTAGATTCGTTTACCCAAACCATGATCAATAAAAGCGGTGCTAAGGCACTGGTAACGAAAGTCAAAGACAACTAGGAAGTGTGAAGCATTTCGCTTCGTTCAATAGCTCATGCAATTTCGCTCAATTATTCGAATCGTCGGATTATTATTAGCACTTTTTAGTGTATCAATGCTTGCTCCTGCGCTCGTCGCACTGATCTATCGAGATGGTGCGGGTGTGCCATTTGTGACGACCTTCTTCGTTCTCTTATTCTGTGGAGCAACTTGCTGGTTTCCAAACCGACGTTATAAGCATGAATTGAAAGCGCGTGATGGCTTTTTGATTGTTGTTCTGTTTTGGACGGTAATCGGTAGTGCGGGTGCGCTGCCGTTTTTGATCGCCGATAACCCCAATGTGTCGGTAACCGATGCTTTCTTCGAATCCTTCTCTGCATTAACTACGACAGGTGCGACCGTAATTGTCGGCCTCGATGATCTGCCTAAGGCGATTCTTTTTTATCGTCAGTTCCTACAATGGTTTGGTGGTATGGGTATCATCGTATTAGCGGTAGCTATCCTCCCTGTTCTGGGTATCGGTGGTATGCAGTTATATCGTGCTGAAATCCCGGGTCCAGTAAAAGATAGCAAGATGACTCCGCGTATTGCTGAAACGGCAAAAGCGCTTTGGTACATCTACCTGAGCTTAACCATTGCTTGTGCAGTGGCGTTTTGGCTTGCTGGGATGAGCTTCTTTGATGCCATCAGTCATAGCTTCTCTACTATTGCGATTGGTGGCTTCTCGACTCACGATGCGAGCATGGGGTATTTCAATAGCCCTGCGATCAACATGATTACAGTTGTGTTCCTTCTTATATCCGCATGTAACTATTCGCTTCACTTTGCTGCATTTGCTTCAGGTGGTGTGCATCCTAAGTATTATTGGAAAGATCCTGAGTTCCGCGCCTTTATCTTTATTCAGGCAGTACTGTTCTTGGTTTGTTTCTTATTACTGCTCAATCATCACTCTTATGATTCGTACTACGATGCTTTCGACCAAGCCTTGTTCCAAACCGTGTCTATCTCTACGACCGCGGGTTTTACAACGACGGGTTTCTCAGAGTGGCCATTGTTCTTACCCGTACTGCTTTTGTTCTCTTCTTTTATAGGGGGATGTGCAGGTTCTACGGGTGGTGGTATGAAAGTGATTCGAATCTTACTACTTACTCTGCAAGGTGCTCGTGAAATGAAGCGTCTTGTTCATCCACGGGCTGTCTATACCATCAAGGTTGGCGGTTCTGCACTACCACAACGTGTTGTAGATGCGGTCTGGGGCTTCTTCTCTGCATACGCATTAGTGTTTGTGGTTTGTATGCTGGCTCTTATTGCAACTGGTATGGACGAGTTGAGTGCTTTCTCTGCGGTAGCGGCGACATTAAATAACCTTGGCCCGGGCCTTGGTGAAGTCGCGGTGCACTTTGGCGATGTGAACGACAAAGCAAAATGGGTACTTATCGTATCTATGCTGTTTGGCCGATTAGAAATCTTCACCTTATTAATCTTATTGACCCCTACGTTTTGGCGTAGCTAAGGACAACATTGTGGCAAAAGCTCTATTTTTGTATTCAAGCCGTGAAGGGCAGACCAAGAAAATCTTGAACTATATAAAAGAAGAAATGAGTGAGTTCGAATGTGAGCTTCAAGATCTGCACACTATTGGCAAGGTGGACTTTGCTCAGTACGACAGAGTGTTGATTGGCGCATCGATTCGTTATGGCCACCTTAATAAGAAGCTATATCAATTTATTGATGCCAACCTTACTCAGTTGCAATCAAGCAAGGTTGCGTTCTTCTGTGTTAACTTAACGGCGCGTAAAGAAGACCAAGGCAAAGATACACCAGAAGGCAGTGCGTATATTAAGAAGTTCCTTACCAAGTCTCCATGGCAGCCGACTTTAATCGGTGTATTTGCAGGTGCCCTCTATTACCCACGTTATAACTGGTTCGATAGAACCATGATCCGCTTTATTATGAATATGACAGGTGGTGAAACGGATACAACGAAGGAAGTTGAGTACACAAACTGGGAAAAAGTCTCTTTGTTCACTGAAAAACTGAAGAATATGTAAGATAAAAGCCTGCTTTTGAGGCGTTTTGAGTTCTTTTTAATCGAACGAATAAAAAAACGAAAAAAACTTAAAAAAGGGCTTGCCAGTGTGATCGAAATCTCTATAATGCCACCTCGCTGACACGGGATGGCTTCTTAGGAAACCAGAACGAATCAGCAAGCCAAATTAGCCAAGCCAAGCGCTTGAAAAAAGTTTTGAAAATAGTGGTTGACACTAAAACTTAAATCGCTAAAATGGCCGTCCGATTTGAGCGAAGCTCAAAAAGGAAAAGCTCTTTAACAATTTAAACCTATCAATCTGTGTGGGCACTCGTTGATGAATATCAAAAATTGATTCTTAGGAATCACATTGATTTCAATGAACTGAGTGACCAATCGATAATTTATTATCGGCACAGTCAATTCATTATCATTCTGTTCCTATTTATTT
>NZ_JBFRPK010000065.1:0-37175 GCF_041471965.1 Vibrio sp. 10N.261.51.A3 | reverse complement strand
TCGCTCTTCATTGATGAAACTGGTTCCCTTAATGCTCGAAGATGCAGAAAATGAACTGCCACATCTCGCTAGAACAGTAATAGCCGATGCTTATCACCACCTTGGTGAATTGAATCAACGTATCGCCGATACTGAACAAGTCTTTGATTCTTTTGCTAAGGTCAGCGCTAATGTTCAACGAGTGATGAGGGTTCGAGGCATCGGTCCTCAAACCGCTACTGCGATACTCGCTTCGATAGGCAATGGCTCTCAATTTGATAAAAGCCGTGATTTCTCTGCTTGGCTAGGACTCGTACCAAAGCAATATTCCACAGGAGGAAAACCTCGCTTAGGCCGAATAACCAAACACGGTGATAAATACTTACGAACACTATTAGTTCATGGCGCAAGGACCGTGATTGCCAACCTTGGCGACAAGCAAGATAAGTTAAGTCAGTGGTGTCGCGGCGTTCTAGAACGAAGAGGAATGAACCGAGCAATAGTGGCACTGGCCGCGAAGAACGCACGAATTATATGGTCGCTTTTACACAATCAAACAGAATACGAAAACTATGCTGCTTAAATAAAAAACTAAGCAGCATAAAGAGTTAAACCCACCGGGTCATTGCAGACGCTAATGATGGAGATAGGTTAAGACCACTTGCGGAGAGCCTGTTAATGCGGCGGACACACTAGATGTCATCTAACGAATAAGGCACCGCAGTCGCGCAAAGTCATCAGGGCCACGACGTATGCGAATCGTCGATAAGTAGGCCGAATGTAGAGCGGCAGTCCAAAACCCATCAACATAAGTTTAGCGGATGTTTGACAACCGGGGGAATCCATGTAGCCCTGTTAGTTGCCTTGCTCACCACAACAGGTTAAACAACAATTATTTATGTGCAACTTAAAACTATCAGTTGGATAGATTACATTGGCAGGGCATTTCTCATCGTTACACGAAATTCTCTCAACCTCAGCATACTCTTGACACAGCCAACAGTGAACTTCCGTGGACTCAGGCGTATTTGGTTCAAGGCATGCATAATCCGCATTTAGCAAACTACCCGATTCTATTGAACTGTCCTGACAATGTGGGCAAAGATAACGCCTTCCGCGTTCTGGCATACCTATTAGCTTTCTAAATTTTCGATTAGAAAGGTACTTTTCAAAAAACTTATAATACTGAAGAAGTTGCATGTCCTCTTCTTCGTCCCGAAGCATTCCATAGAGAGGCTCAGTTAGCATCACTTCTTTCAAGTCTGAAACCCATTTATTACCCCAGATCTCTGTTAAAAAAACCGAAATAGCATGAACAATATCCTTCGGTTCTATTAACTCCCGATGTAATCCGTGAGTAAATTTGTTTCGTCTAATTCTGAGCTGCTCTAACGTATCTAGCGCAGAGCCAGATAAAACGTTGCCTTCTATTTTTTGATACTTACTTGTGAGTTCTTCTAACCCCACTATATAGAGTTCTTCAAAATCAATAGAGTCAGGAGTTGATAAGTGACTACTAGATTCTTCTGTTAAAAGTTCTGTAGGACATTTAAGACACACTTTATATTTAAAATAGTTCTCGATACTCAGAAATAGCATTATTAGAGAGTTACCAAGTATTCCCTGCCTATTTTCCCATTCTTCTTCTAATTCAAATGAATCATCTAGCAGTGAAAGGGGGGCTATTGCCAACTCAGTTTTTAATATATGGTCAATAGCCTGAACCAAATATTGAACACTCAAACTCTTGAACTCACTTGGTTCTGGCAAATTTGTGATCATTTAAAGCTCCTACTGTAGTATCTGAACCTTTGTGGCAACTAACGTCTAGTTATGCATTTGCTTAGTAGAAAAGCAGATATGAAATTAAAGCGAAAAAACTAATAAAAATTAACCAGAAAAAGCTAATTCTAGAGACGTAAAACCATTTAGGAAGAGGCAGTAATCCAATGAACTTGTTAATGCTCCAGAGAATCTCACCATCCCTTACTCTGTTCCATTCTTCTTTTAGCACCTCTTGCATTAAAGTCGCTATTTTTTCTTTCTCCGATTGAAATTTCTTTGCCGCACATTGCATATCTTTGTACGTTTCTGGTACTGATTCCAAGAGCTTCATGAGCTCCTTTGACTTACTCTCATTTTCGTTTAAATGCAGCTTTGCCTGATATACATACTCAATAAGCTCTAGCCTTGCCCAGTAAGCTTCTTCACTGTTTCTATCTGGAATATCTGTCCATTTTTCGGCGAGGCTTAGATATTTTGAGAAAATTTCTCTTACTGAGTTTATCCAATTCTGTCGAAGCCCTGAGGTTAAACTTGCTCTAGACAACAACGCGGTCAAAAACACCCCAATAATTGCACCAGCAACCGTCGCAAGCCCTATAAATAATGTTATTGAATCACTATCTGTCATCTACTCTGTCTCATAAAATGCATAACGCTTTATAGACGGATTTTTTCCGTCTTTCACCTCCGTATATCTTGCTTAAGCCAAATGAGCAATTCAAGCCATATTAATGAGTTATGAGAGTTTGCGTGCATACAACTGGATAAATCGCGTTAAAATGCCGTCTAGTAACCTAAGGTCTTGTCATTAGTAGAATTAGGTCAAAAAGAACCATATTTAGAATGTTATGAGCAACGGCTCTAAACGACAATGGGGCACAAACGTTTTAGAGTCGTAGCACTAAGGCGTTCTTGTCCCAAAGCATGGCGGCATAACACGTCTCTGGACAAAAGTGTGTCAGTGACTTTGCTTAATTAGAAAAATATGAATAACCACAGGTATTGCAAAGTGGATTGTGTAGAGCTAGCGCGATTAGTAAACACTAGCTAAAGGTTTGATTTTGTATTAAGTACACTTACGTTTAATAACTTTAAAGATCATTTAGGTGTTGTGTTCTCAGCTAGTATCACAACACCTTTAAGGTTTTTCCATGAAGACATAGGGTGTATTTTTTCATCAACATAGCCTTGCTTGCCATAAAAGCGCAAAGTAATCTCATCAGAAGAAGCATTAGCTATTTTTTTTGCGTCTTTGATACTTACGGGGATAGTGAAATGTTCATGTGTATACACAAAGCTATTATTATTCCCCCCATCGACGATAGAGGTATTGGTATACTTTCTACTCTGCCATTTTTCAACAACCTTGTTTTTGCCTATAAAAATTGTCACAGAGTCAGCATGAACCCAATCTAATTGCATAGTACGAACATCAACCTCAACTTTTCCATCACTTGAGTCTGGATGGAATGTAAACTTAATCTTTCTGTATGCTTGGCCAAGAAGCCACTCATCATAATCAGCCCCCGTATAATAGAAGCGCCCTTCAAGCTCATCTGTAACGACCAAGTTTGAATACTGAGATAACAGTTCTTTATCTACAACATAACCAGAAGAATCAATCACCGCCGTGTTTAACTTTGTGGACTGACAGCCAACTAAAACAACTGAAAGAACAGTGGTAAGTATTAACTTTTTCACTAACATATACCTTTGATTTTATTTTAAGTTACTAATAAAAATGGAAAAGATCGCTAACTTGGTCTCGTGTTAAACGTCAATAACTAAGCCTTGTTGAAAGCTCTTTGTAGATCGTTTCGCATATCATCATTCATATCTGAATTGTATTTGGTGATTATATTACCTATCAATTGTTTTGTTTTATGCTTTTTAGATAGTAATTCTTGTTTTGAAACATTATGACTAAAATACAACCCCATGGTCTCATAAACATTCATATATCTAGGTTCATAGTGACGCACATATAAACCAAAACGACATGGGTCTACCTTATTTAAGTGAACCATCACAATTTTCTCTTTGGCTATGGGGCACGCCACCTTTGATAAAATATCCTCTAAGCGACAAGCAACCGATTCGTAATTATTAGGAACTTCAAACTCAAACACCTTGACCATAATAAACTATACCTTTAAAGAAATGCCTTGGACAGTAATTATATACCGTTTTGAAATCTCAAAATTGAACGTAAAGTCACCAGAAGAATAAATGTGAGATTTGCGACTATTTCAATAAAAACTAGTACTTCAAATAGACTTTTTTAGTGCCGTTTAAGTCAAATTACAACCTAAAACGATGTACAGATGGTTATATATGAGATTTATGAACCCAATAAAAGCAATATTCTAGAGATTTACTCACAATTCACATGTTTTATTGTTTTTCTGATGGCTCCTACTCTAGAAAATCAGCTCTCAGTTTAGAATAGTTTTCACATCTAGCCCTTTCGCAGTCGGTGATGGAGGTTTCCGCAGACCATCACGCAACATTCAATAGAATCGGCATTATCATTCAAATTTTCCTGTAGTAAATGATTAATATACTTGGCAAAGAGAAGTAAACGCCCTTTTGTCATATAATTTTGACGATCGCTAGTTTCAGATAACTTTTAATAGGGAAAACGCTTGCCTCTAGACTTTGTAGAGTATTTAACCTAAGTTATTTTGGGGCACAAACGTTTTAGAGTCGTAGCTCTAAGGAGTGCTCTAAGGAGTTCTTGTCCCGTAGTGATTTAAGTACTTTTGAAGCTTTAATAAAAAGTAATGACGGGCAAGTAATTACCCACCATTATTCATTTAAACTAGCCATTACTAACTTGACCTGATGAAGCTAAATTAGTTTTATCTTGATTCCACTGACGGAAATCACTACCAGTTGGAGCCTGAGATACACGCAAATTAAATTCTGGCATTACTGCATACAAATGATCAAAAATATCTGATTGAATACGCTCATAATCAACCCATATTGTGGTGCTAGTAAAACAGTAAACCTCCATAGCGATACCTTCATGCGTTGGAGCTAATTGGCGAACCATTAAGGTCATATCGTTATGGATGTCTTTGTGTGCACGTAAATAGTGCTCTAGATACACACGGAAACTACCCAAATTAGTCAGTCGGCGACCATTGATTGAGCTGGTGTTGTTTACATCGTGTTGCTCATTGTAGAGCGTAAGTTCTTCTACTTTGCTATTGATATACGGTTCTAATAATTGTATTTTGGTTAGCTCCGACACCTCAACCTCATTGAGAAAGCGAACACTTGTTGCATCTATCATCACGCTACGTTTAATCCGTCTCCCCCCCGACTCTGTCATCCCTTTCCAGTTTTTAAATGAGTCTGAAATCAGAGCGTAAGTTGGAACTGTGGTGATGGTTTTATCCCAATTCTGTACCTTAACTGTGGTGAGGCTGATATCAATGACATCACCGTCTGCGCCATATTTCGGCATTTCGAGCCAATCTCCCACACTCAGCATTTTGTTGGCAGAAAGCTGAACTCCTGCGACTAAACCAAGAATTGGATCTCTGAATACCAACATTACAACTGCTGTCATGGCACCTAAGCCGCTTAGCAATATGATTGGTGATTTCCCGATTAAAATTGAGGTAAATAGCAGAGCTGCAATCACAAAGATAATTATCTTAATGCTCTGAATGATGCCTCTAGTTGGCATGTTACGCCCAACCTGAGTCCGATTGAGTAGTACATCGATCACATTGAGTAGTGAGAATATCGATAACATGGCATAAAGTACTACCCAAAGTTCGACTATTGTAAGTAATATTTCACGAAGAGCACTTTCTTGTGAAAGCCATAAATTGGCCTGAATACCAATCACAACCCCTTGAATAAGCAAAGCTATTTGGCTAAATAAATTACAACTGAATAGCTCATGACGCCAAAAAGCCTGAGATTTAGATGCACGACTCTTCAACCAAACCACGACAACACGGTGTAATACGACATGAATCACAATAGCAATCAATAGGATTAAGCCAAATGCTTCTGCAACTTGAATTAAGTGCGATAGCTGGATGTTGTATTGACTGAGCCAATCTTCAAAGGACTTAGACATTGAAATCTCAACTTTAAATTATTGATACGTGGGCCATATGTTACTTACAAATCTACGGCTGGTACATGTAAGAATTGATGCTTATAACTATTTATTTTGTTAATGATTTTTTCTTCAGATAAAACGTCATAGAAATGCTTTGTTTCATGATTTTAGATCAAGTAAAAAATGATCGATTGGATAAGGCAAGCGGGGGGACATAAACTATACCTGTAATGGCAGAAAAGTATCACCGATAAACCTCCAACATAGTGAGTAACTGAATATACATTCATGAGAAGGAACTAGGCTAGGAAGTAAAATTAAGGAGGTGACATAAATAATTGAACAACCAAATGTGCCAATGAACCTCCTATCGTTTAACTAGCATGTAAGTCGATACGCTTCATAAGCTACGACAAAACTGCCAACATCCAATTGACAACATTTCTAACTAAAACTCAGTATTAGGAAAACTTTTAAAGTCGGTGATTGGATACGTTCTCCCGATCGTCAAATCGAAGGCACTGTCGAACGCATTGGTTGGCGCATGACGATCATCCGCACTTTTGATAAGCGTCCTTTGTACGTGCCAAATTCGGTGTTCAGTAGTATTGTGGTAGAGAATCCATCGAGAATGTTGAATCGTAGAATCAATGAAACCTTTGGTCTTCGTTATCAAGATGCAGACAAATTGGCGCTCATTGTTGATGATGTAAGAACCATGCTCGAGACCCACCCAGATATTGATGCCAAACAGACGTTGATCGTTAACTTTGACAAATTTGGGCCATCAACGCTCAACTTCTTTATCTATACCTTCACAAAAACAGTCAACTGGATCAGGTACCACAAAGTGAAGCAAGACGTTCTGTTACAGGTTCTGGCGATTATTCATAAACACAATGCAGACATCGCGTTCCCAACACAGACACTCAAGATTGACCCTCAAGACTTTTCTAATGTTCAAGATCATAACAGCGTTCAAAGCCTAGGTGATAATCAGAATATTAGCGATCCCAAAGACATGTTGAACTCCCCTACGGAAGGTCATCGATAGTCATATCCTTCTTGGTTATCGATAAGTAATAAGCGTGAAGCGTGGTAATATGATGGCAGTATTCTAATGCACCTAATTACCACGCTATGATTTTACCTGTCATTCTAGCCGGCGGCTCCGGAAGTCGCCTCTGGCCACTGTCTCGCGAGCTTTACCCTAAGCAATTTCTCAATATTGCCGGCGACCAGTCAATGCTTCAGCACACACTTCAACGCCTGCAAGGCCTTGAAGAGCACTTGATGGATAGTAAATGCGATGCCCCATTCATTATCTGTAATGAAGAGCATCGCTTTATTGCCGCTGAACAAGCTCGATCAGCTAACATTCAACATAGTGGTATTCTGCTAGAGCCAGTCGGTAGAAATACAGCCCCAGCCATTGCGCTTGCCGCCCTAAAGGCTTTAAGTAAACCACCGCTTAATGAACAAAGCGCATCCGACCCTATCTTGTTAGTGCTGGCTGCTGATCATCACATCGCGAAAACCTCTGAATTCCAACAAGCGATTAGTCGTGGTGTTGATTATGCAAAACAAGGCAAGCTGGTGACATTCGGTATAACACCTAGCTCCCCAGAGACTGGCTATGGCTATATCAAGCAGGGAGAGCCTCTTTCCTCCAGTGCTCAAACTGATACTAATGGAACAGAGCAGCCAATCAATCACGCCTTCGCCATAGAATGCTTTGTAGAAAAGCCAGACACAGCAACAGCAGAAGAGTACATCCGCTCAGGACAATACTTATGGAACAGTGGCATGTTCATGTTTAAGGCATCACGCTATGTTGAAGAACTCGCCGAACACCACCCTGAGATAGTAGCGGCTTGTAAACTCGCTCTTGCAACGCAAAATACCGACCTCGACTTTATCCGTATAGACGCTGAAGCATTCAAAAGCAGTCCAAGTGATTCAATCGATTACGCCGTGATGGAAAAGACCTCGCACGCCGCGGTGATCCCGATGGATGTCGGCTGGAACGATATTGGCTCATGGTCCGCGATCTGGGATGTAAGCGAAAAAGATCAGCACAATAACGTCATTGAAGGTGATGTGTTAACCGTCGACTCTCAACACAACTACATCCATGCTGAAAATAAGCTGGTTGCGACGGTAGGTGTCGACAACCTGATTATTGTCGAGACCAAAGACGCTATATTGGTCGCAGATAAAGACAAGGTTCAGGGTGTAAAATCGATTGTTAGTCAACTAAATCAAGCAGGTAGAACAGAGCATATTCATCACCGAGAGGTGTTTAGACCTTGGGGTAAATACGATGTTATCGACCTAGGCAAGCGCGACAAAGTTAAACGTATCACCGTTAAACCCGGTCACAAGTTGTCGTTACAAATGCACCACCATAGAGCGGAACATTGGGTAGTCGTGGCGGGTACTGCGAAAGTGACCAACAATGAGAAAACCTATCTGGTTGAAGAAGATCAATCCACTTACATCCCTTTAGGTCATATTCACAGCCTAGAGAACCCAGGGGATCTCCCACTCGAGATGATTGAAGTACAAACAGGCAGTCATTTAAGTGAAGGCGACATCATTCGATATCAAGACAGTTATGGGCGAGACGTGCGCAAGCAACAAGTCCACTCATCAAAGCACAACCAAACGAAATAAAGCAGCGACAAATCGATGAAACCAACATTAGACCTAAACTGCTTTAAGAACAACGATATCCGCGGCGTCATTGGTAAACAAATCAATGAGCCACTCGCCTACCTGCTCGGTAAGGCATTTGGCGAATACGTCCTATCCGCTAAGCCTGAAACCTCACTCGATGGTTTGGCGCAGGTAGTGATTGGTCGTGATAACCGCAAAACCTCCCTGTCATTACAAGAAGCCATGACCAAAGGCTTAATCGAGTCAGGGATTACCGTCATTGATCTAGGTATGACTGGCACTGAAGAGGTCTACTTTGCGACTCGTTACCTAAAAGCGATTGGCGGAATACAAATCACAGCCAGCCACAACCCAATCAATTACAACGGCATGAAAATGGTCGGTGTAGACGCTAGCCCTATCAGTAAAAACAGTGGTTTAGATGAAATCAAACGACGCATTGAAGAACTTAATCAAGAGCTGAACTGCAATTTACCGTTCGTTCATGCACAACCAAGTAACTCTAGTAGATCGAACAGTATTCTTGCTCCGTACGTCGAGCACCTACTCTCGTACATAACCCCATCAAAGCTGTCACCGATGAAGATTGTGGTTAATGCTGGGAACGGTGTTGCAGGACATATCATTGATGCTTTAGATAATAAATTTAACGAACTCGGTGTCCCTATCACCTTCATCAAAGTTCATCATAACCCTGATGGAAACTTCCCAAATGGTATTCCAAACCCTTTGATTAGAGAGAACCAAGCAGCCACTCGAGATGCCGTTTTAGAGCATTCTGCCAACCTTGGAATTGCTTGGGATGGAGACTTCGACCGATGCTTTTTCTTTGATGAGCAAGGCGATTACATCGAGGGTTATTACATTGTAGGGTTGCTTGCTGAAGCATTCTTGGTCAAACAGCCTAACACGACTGTATTGCACGATATGCGCATGACCTGGAACACAATTGAAATCGCAAAAACGCATGGTGGAAAAGCGATTGGAATTAAAGCAGGACACGCACTGATCAAAGAGAAGATGCGTGAAACGAATGCCGTCTATGGGGGCGAAATGAGCGCACACCATTATTTTCGTGATTTTGGATATTGCGATTCAGGCATGATTCCTTGGCTATTGGTTATCGAGCTGATGTCGAAAACTCAACAATCTCTTCACCAATTAACGAGTACTAGTATAGATAGATTCCCCTCTTCCGGGGAGATCAATCGAAGAGTCTCAGACCCAGAGCAGGTCATGGCTTGCGTGTTATCGCACTACCAAGATCATGCCGTTGAGATCGATCACACAGACGGAATCAGCATGAATATGGGCTCATGGCGCTTCAACTTAAGAAAGTCCAATACCGAGCCATTAATACGCCTTAACGTTGAAACCAAACAAGATAAAGCTTTACTGTCACTTAAAGTCGACGAGTTACTGTCTTTTCTCATTTAAGAATACAGACACTTCCAGTTTGCAACTAAGATCCACAAAAAAGCCCTTATTAGCTGTTGCTAACTAAGGGCTTTGAATTTTCAGTAGCTTAATCGCTGACTGTAATTAGTCTATTTGTTACGACGAGCTTCAACAGCGTCTGCCAGCTGGCGAAGTACTGTTTCAGTGTCTTCCCAACCAATACACGCATCAGTAACAGATTGGCCGTACGTTGCAGCTTTGCCCTCAACCAGGTCTTGGCGACCTTCAACAAGATGAGATTCAATCATCACACCAAAGATAGCTTTGTCGCCACCAGAAATTTGTGCGCTTACGTCATCAGATACGTTCATTTGACGCTTAAACTGCTTAGAGCTGTTTGCGTGGCTGAAATCGATCATCACTTTTTGTGGAAGACCAGAAGCTGCTAGCTCTTCTTTAATCTTACCAACGTGTTCTGCGCTGTAATTTGGCTCTTTGCCACCACGTAGGATGATATGACAATCAGGGTTACCTGCTGTTTCAACGATAGCTGAGTGACCGTACTTAGTTACTGATAAGAAGTGGTGAGAAGCGCTAGCAGAGCGAATAGCATCTGTTGCAATCTTGATGTTGCCATCAGTACCATTCTTAAATCCAACTGGGCAAGATAGGCCAGAAGCCAGTTCGCGGTGAACTTGAGATTCTGTAGTACGTGCGCCAATTGCACCCCAGCTGATTAGGTCAGCAACGTATTGAGGCGTGATCATGTCTAGGAATTCGCTTGCCGTTGGCATGCCCATGTCAGTTAGGTCCAGCAGTAGCTTACGTCCTAGACGAAGGCCATCATTTAGCTTGAACGTATCGTTCATGTACGGGTCATTTATTAGACCTTTCCAACCAACAGTTGTACGTGGTTTTTCAAAGTAAACACGCATTACGATTTCAAGGTTATCACCAAGTTCGTCGCGCAACACTTTCAAACGTTTACCGTACTCAAGAGCAGCTTCTGTGTCATGAATAGAACATGGGCCGACAATAACAAGCAAGCGATCATCGCTCTCTTCTAAAATATTGTGGATCGCTTTGCGGCTTTCAAAGGTTGTAGAAGAAGCAACTTCTGTCGCTGGAAACTTTTCTAAAACAGCAACAGGGGGTAATAACTCTTTTACTTTGTTAATTCTTACATCATCAGTCTGGAACATTGCTTACTTCTTCCTTTTTTCTATCCTTGAGCTGAATGTACGTTGTCTCACGTCACTTTCTATCAGCACTAATCTTCTTGTTCCCTGTAACTTAACTAGTAAAAACTCTAGTTTCAATCACTAATTAAAAATAAACGCAATTTTTTTTGTGTTTTATATTTAAAACACCCTGTATACCATTATTTACACGCTATCGATTGCGTATTTTATAACAAGGTAAGAAGAGCCATTCTTCAAGCTACATCATGCATGTAAAATTGTGTCGAACTCAAAAACAAAAAAGCTCACGTGATCAGCGTGAGCTTTTATTTAATTACATTCTTTTCAATGGCTTGACGACACTATCAAGCCCTTCAATTTTCAGAGCAAGGCACAGTTTCAATAAATCGCCGAGTTCGCCAGACGGGAATCCCTTTTTATCAAACCACAGCAAATATTCTTCAGGTAAGTCAATCAGTGTACGACCCGCGTACTTTCCAAATGGCATCTGCATTCGAGCCAACTTAATCAGGTTCTCTTTCTCTAGCATTATTCGTTCTTTACTATGCGTCATCTATGTTGTGTAGAGTATCACCTAAACGTTCAACCCAATAGTTGATCGCGTCTTTGGCATCATCCAGCGAATCAATCATGGTTGAAAAATCTTTGTTACCCGCTTCACGGTCGATGGCTGCAAACAGTGGTGTGCCCTCTTGAGCATCACTGACCAATAACTCTACACTCGCACTCCCAACATTGGTGTGCTCACCAGTCGTGACCTTAGATATGGTTGACATCGCAAGGCCAAACGGCAGAACGCTGCTCGTTACAGCTAAGATCGGATTGGGCGTTTCAACGTTACTCAGAGCGATACTCAAGCGGAGCGTTTTTCCTGTCGGTTCATCGACAATCGTTTTATGAGGCGATATTTTATCTTCCAAGCGCGCAACCATGTGCTCAGTGAGTTCCTGAATCTCTTCCTGATCCAACGAACCTTCTTCTGTTAAAACAAGAATTTGGTCGATCACTACAGAATCGTAGTCATCTAACTTGGATTTCAAACGCTGCGCGTCACGTAGCCCAACCCTTGCCCAAACCAAGTCGACGCCTCCGTCAGGCCCAGCCTGAAAATCTTCGTAGCTGGTAAATTTAGTAGCGGTTCTAATTGGGCCGCCTGCACAACCAAGCAAGAAAATGCTGGTTGCAACAAGCAAAAGGACTTTTAAAGGGTTCATAACGCACTTAGTCAAAATTAAGGAATCTAATTAAGTATGACATACCCTATGTGAAAAGGTTGTAGAAAAAGGGGGTTAAAAATCAGAGCTAACTCTAAAATTAATCATGTTGAACAGTGTGTGCGTACTCTACAATTACCTGATTTCCTTCAATATAAGCATTTTGGATCTCACCATCAACACTCATTCTACTTTTCAGGTAGACCACTTTAGGCCCCGATTCATTGCCCTCTTTTAGCGAGGGGAATACATTCCTTGGTTCCAAATGAAGTAAACGACAAAAATGACTAATGAAAGACATGGTTAATGGCGTCTCCCCTCTTAGCACTCTTGAGAAATCAAGCTGGTTCATGCCTAGCTTTTTTGAAAACTCCATCTGCGTAATTCGCATTCTCGATTTTTGTGACATCCACGTTTGATACAACGCGTCTCTGTCTAGTTCTGTGAATTCCATACCGGCTCCTTTATATAATTCATACCAATCAATTGTCCGGTTTTTCATACATGGCGTGTCAGGGTTCGGTTAGTGGAAACCAAAGGTTTGGTTTTGATATGTGCACAATTGTTGTACAGAGCGAAGCGAAACAACCCAAAGTCATTCACTAAAACGATTAGATCAAATGCTTTCTTTATTTATATCAATAATTTATACGTTAACGAACTAAACATATAGCAAGTTAATTTGTATCAAGAATTAAAAGTTCGAGATTGGCATTCCACATTTCAATCGATTGATTCGCATTTATAAAACTGGTTGGCTACATTTCGATTGCTCAAACGCACTTCTGGCAAACTATTTGAAAGAATAGGACGTAAAGCCACCGGTCTGTCGACAAATATTCTGTCTATGATAGCGGGGCCGCCACTTAATAGAATTTAAGTGTAAATGCATGCCGGGGTGTTCTCTTTTTTGTCGGCCAAATACAGTAAGGACAAATAATGAAACAACTCCCAAAAAAATCACTCATCGCGCTATCGCTTCTTAGCGTAAGCGGTGCAAGCTTCGGTCACGGTTATGTCTCGGCATACAACAATGGCGTAGCTGAGAGCCGTGTTGCCCTATGTAAGTTCCCTGCGAGCGATACGCAAGAGAAAAACACCAACTGTGGTGGTATCCAATACGAACCACAAAGTGTAGAAGGCCCTGAAGGCTTCCCAGAAGTTGGCCCTGCTGATGGGAAAATCGCCAGTGCGCAATCTTCTTTAGCAGCAGCACTAGACGAACAAAAGGCAGACCGCTGGGTTAAACGCCCTATCAAGTCTGGTTCTCAATACTTCGAGTGGACATTCACAGCTAACCACAAGACTCGCGATTGGAAATATTACATTACTCAACCCGACTGGAATCCAAACCAGCCGTTGGCTCGCAGCTCTTTTGACTTAACGCCATTCTGTGTTGTTGAAGGCAATATGGAACAGCCACCGATGCAAGTCAGTCACTTGTGTAATGTGCCAGAGCGTGAAGGTTATCAAGTGATCCTTGCCGTATGGGATGTAGGTGACACTGCAGCGGCTTTCTACAACGTTATCGACGTGAAATTTGATGGTGACGGCCCTATCATTCCTGATTGGGATCAAGGTGGTCAAATCAACCCGACACAAGACCTGAATGTTGGTGACGCTGTTTATACGCGTGTATTCGACCAGTCTGGTGAGAACGCTTCATACAGCACTGAGCTTGTGATTGAAACTTCTGAACAAGGCAAAGCCAATAACTGGTCTTACGCGCTTGCTTCTAAGATCAACCAAGAGCAGACGCAAATCAAAGCAGGTCAATTGAATGACCAAGGCGATTTCGCACCCGTTTACGGCACGAATCCTGTTTATCTAAAAGCAGGCTCTGGCTTTAACAGTGTCGAAATCGGCTACAAGATTGATACTCCAGAACCCGAGCATGATCTTGAAGTCTCGGGCTTAGAATCAGAGTACATTATCGATGAGAGCCAACCTACTCAGCTTGATCTTACGTTAGCGGCAACAGGCGATATCCAAGCTGAGCTTACCGTGTACAACCATCACCGTGAAGCACTTGCATCTCAGAAATCGGATCTAACAGACGGACAAGTTGAAGATGTTCAACTGACTCTTTCTAAGTCTGAAGCTGGCCACCACATGCTTGTGGTTGTGACGAAAGATGACCAAGGTAACTTAGTGGATCAGAACACGCTTGATTTTCATCTAATGGACGAGCAAACGCCGCCACCAGCGGGCGATTACGACTTTGTGTTCCCAGAAAGCATTGAATCTTACACTGCAGGAACAAAGGTTCTGAGCAGCGATGGTGGTGTTTATCAGTGTAAAGAGTTCCCATACTCAGGTTACTGTGTTCAATGGGCTCCAACAGCAACTCAGTACGAACCAGGTGTAGGTTCACACTGGCAAGATGCTTGGAACAAAGTGGACTAATTGTTAGCGAGTTACTTATTTTCAAGTATGTGAGCTTGTGTAATTAGCCAAACAAAAGCGGATGCCCAGAGCATCCGTTTTCTTATTCAGCAACAGCAGAAATGCGGTTATCAAAGTAGATAGTGGTCTGCCAACAGAGCCACAAACAAGATCATGAGATGATAGATGGAGAACTTAAAGGTCTTCATGGCCATATTGGGTTCATCACGATATTTCAGTACCCAAGCGTGATAAACAAACCCGCCGTTGAGCACCAATGAAGCGCTCAGATATATCCAGCTGCTCATGCCAACCAATACAGGCAATATACACACGATGCTAAGCAAAAAGGTATACAGAAGAATAGACGTCTTGGTGTATTCGATTCCGTGAGTCACAGGCAACATGGGGATGTTCACTTTGGCATACTCATCACGACGATGAATTGCCAACGCCCAGAAATGAGGAGGCGTCCAAATAAAGATGATCATCACCAACAACCAAGCATTTGAATGCAGCTCGTTGGTGACTGCCGTCCAGCCCAATAACGGTGGCATTGCGCCAGCTATCCCTGCAATTACGATGTTCTGTGGCGTCGCTCGCTTCAAGTACATGGTATAGATGACCGCATAGCCCAATAAACTTGCAAAGGTTAGCCAAGCCGTGAGTTGATTGACCCACACCACTAACGTAGCGAACCCAAATAAGCCGATACCTGCTGCAAAGCTAAACACACGCACACTACTCAGCTCACCGGATGGTAAAGGGCGTCGATTTGTTCGAGTCATCTGGCCGTCGATCTTTTTATCGATCAAATGGTTAAACGCAGCCGCTGAACCTGCCATTAACCCTATCCCAATCATTCCGAACAGAGTTTGTTGCAAAGGCAATCCATTCGGCACGGCCAAACACATCCCAACCAATGCTGTCAGCAACATCAAAGCCACCACTTTAGGCTTAGTCAGCGTTAAATAAACTTTCCAAGTGGCTTTGTTTTTTTCAGCCTTTTCGTTACTTAAAGTTATGTCATTATTGGCTGTTATCTTATGAGTTAAGGCTGCGTCTTGAGCCACCACTTCATACTGTGTTGACGTTCTACTGACCATGATTACCTCCTTGTAATACACTGTTCTTCACCAAGCTCTCACTCGGTTTGCGTTGCCACACCACAAAATTGGTTACAACCATGCTGATGAGCAACATTGCTGCGACTAGGTTATGCAAAACCGCAACTGAGATTGGCAGGTGAAACCATACATTACTGATCCCAAGGCTGATTTGAGTAAACAACACTATTGCGACAATCATGCTCAGCTTTTGGTGAGGCACTTGGCCAAACTTCCATAACTGGCACACGACCATCAGCACCGTTAATGTCGCCACAATAGCCCCGAACCTGTGCATGACATGTATGGTAAGCCTCGCGGGATACTCCAACACACCAAACTCATAGTTATCGTGTCCGTGTTGAGCAAAATCGAACGCATTTTTGAAATCGAGGTAGCTCATCCAGTTACCTTCACAAATAGGCAATTGGGTACACACCAAAGCGGCATAGTTTGACGATGTCCAACCACCAAGCAGTATCTGCCCAACCACAATGAGTAACCCAAACAACGCCCAAAATTTAAGTGTTGGAGAATAAGAAGCCTCGCCAAAACGGCTTTGGAATTGAGACAAACGGCAGTAGAGCAGACACAACAGTGACAGCAACGTGAAGCCCCCCATCAAATGCGCCATAACCACAACGGGCATCAACTTAAGAGTCACCGTCCACATTCCAAGCAAAGCCTGAAAAATCACAGTGGCAGAGATAAGTAATGGAAGACCAACTGGTGTGATGTTCTTTTTAATACACCAAGCTACAACGACAAAGATAAGCAACCCTAATGTTCCTGCAAAGTAGCGATGGATCATCTCTATCCACGCTTTGTCTGCTTCAAGAGCTCGCTCTGGAAATTGCAGATTGGCTTGACTCACCGCTTGGGCATCAGACGGAACGGTGATCTTACCGTAACAACCCGGCCAGTCAGGACAGCCAAGGCCAGCATCAGACAGGCGTGTATAAGCTCCGAGAACAATCACGGTAAGGGTTAACAAGATAGTTAATCTCATCACAAGCATCAGTAAATCAGGGGCTTTATTCTGCATCACTTATCTCCCTATACTTATTCCCTTTCGCTGCTTAAGCTCAAGCATTTGCGCCATCAACTACCCAACTCGTGACAGCTTAAGTAGCTTTCTTAAATCATGAATCATACCTTTGGATTGCCCGACTAACTGCGACGGTTCCGACACGCTTTTGTACTCCATAACCAACTGTCCTAGCGGGTCAATAATGACAATGGAAGCCGGCGAAAACTCGGTGCTTAACTGATCACCACCAGCTAACAAAGATAAATCAGGCTTGTTGAGCGAACCCGACAACGAGTTACCTTCTGAGACGAAAACAACGGCGGTCACTCGCTCTTTGTTTTTCCCTAACGCTAAGTAGCTTTGATTCAAATAATGAAGCTGTTGTTCACACAAGCTTTCGCACTCCATCGGTGCGATATACCCCACAACCCAACCCTCTCCTGCCATGGGTACCGTTACGCCAAAATCCGCTAGTGTAATTCTTGGTTCTACCAATTCGCCTGAGTTAGTGACACCTGACGTATACCAATTCTGATCCAACACAGTTTTGGCGATAATGGCTGGCAAAGCGAAAATTAAAACGAGTCCGATTAATACCAAGCGTCCTTTAGTACGACGGCTTCTGAGCTCAGCCATGTTTGCCTCGGTAATTTCCCTGTTCACTTGTGCTTGAGATTTATCCATCCTTATTCCTCGTGATAGGTGTTGCTTTTAGGTACTGATAGCCAATCAACAACATCAAAAACAAAAGTACCGCAGCCATAACAAACCATTGAAATGAGTAACCAAAATGCTTCTCAGACCTCATCGCCGTTGGACGCCATAACATTTCATAGGGCCATGAATCTAAACTCTGAGGTTGGAAGACAAAGGGCAGCACTTCTTTTCCTGTATACTGTGATAACGCTGCTATGTTTAGGTTTTGGATTCTATTCGGTGTCGTATTTTCTAAACCCAACTCATGACTTAAAGGATTAATTGAGCGTGTATACAAGCGCCCTGACATTTTGGTTGGTACAGTGATACTTCCTAATTGCGGTAGTTCTCTTCTGTCATTACTTGCCGGAACAAACCCAAGATCGATCAACAACTGTTTTTCAGCCACTAAAGACTGGTTTCCATCTTCAAAGCGAACCTCACCCAACATGTAAATCACATACCCTACCGTTCCTTGGCTTATCTGGTTGTCTAACAAGAGCATCAAGCCGCTCGTATTGACTAATTCAACATCAGCCTTTAACCCGTTTAGGGTTTGAGGATTTAATGACTCTTGACCAGATAAATCCAGCTCTCGCAACTCAGAAATAACGACACCTAAAGGTTGTGACGAGAGATGTGCTCTCTCAGCTAATTGCTGTTCATAACGTAATTTCTCGTTACCACGATCGAGTTGCCACAAACCTAACTTGATTAAAGCGCCGACTGAAACCACAGTTAAAACAACCGCTATCCAAAAACCTTTACTGCGGAACTTGTGTTCATCATCAATCAATCGGTTTGGAGTTATCACTATGGCGTCATCTACCTTTGTTCTGTTATTTAAAGTCGTCTTGGTCGCTTTGCTGTTTTTTATCGCTTTCAATTTGATGAAAGGCCTAATCCAAATCGCCTCGGGCAAACACAATGGAAAAAGACTCAGTTACTTCTTGGGGCGTCGTGTCATGTGGTCAGCCATTGTCGTGCTACTTTTATTACTTGCTCTGGGATCAGGAGTGATAACTCCCAACCCTCGCCCCTATTAATCCCCTATAGGCTCAATCGTTAAAGTACATAAACAAACACAAACAGGCCCAACCAAACCACATCAACAAAGTGCCAATACCAACTGCCCGCTTGGAACGCAAAGTGGTCTTTCGGAGTGAAGTGGTCTTTCGCAACCCTTGCCAGCAACACAATCAAAAAGATCGTCCCTAAACAGACATGTAAGCCATGAAACCCAGTCAGCAAAAAGAAGGTATTACCGTAGATGCCAGACTGAAGTGTCAGCCCCATCTCTTGATAAGCGTGAAGATACTCTTCAACTTGGAAGAACAGGAAGAAGCCAGCCAGAACAATGGTTATCTCCAACCACACGATCAAAGCCATACGCTTATTTTGTTCAAGACTGATATGTGCCATGTGCAGCGTCACAGAGGAAAGCAGCAGAATAATGGTGTTCTTAAGCGGGATACCTTGCCAAGGCATGGCTTGTGTCGTTACGCCATCAGGGGTCGTCGTTAGTGGCCAAATTGATTGGAACATCGGCCACAATACTTCATGGGTCATTTCATTATTGCCCGCACCACCAATCCAAGGCACAGAAATCATTCGAGCATAGAAAAGCGCGCCAAAGAAAGCGCCAAAGAACATGATTTCGGAAAAGATGAACCAACTCATTCCTTGTCTAAAAGAACGAGAAATCTGCTCAGAATAGAGACCACTCAATGATTCTGTGATCACATTGCTAAACCAACCTGCGAGCATGTAAAGCAGCACAGCAAACCCGACTAACAACACCGCTTTGCCAAACACACCACCTGCGGCGTCGGTACCCATGTTTTGCACCGTCAAGCCAGCGCCAACCGCGACCAAAAACAGTGCTACAGCACCCACCAATGGCCAGTGGCTTTGATGTGGAACGAAATAAACTTCCTTTTTAGAACTCATCGCTCAACTCCTTATGTTGATACTGGTTCTGTAAATCCCCAGGGCGTGTTGGCCTTTCGTGGTTAAATTTTGTTCGAGATAAAAGCGTTTTAATCGCGGCGAGGGGGAAGTCGCCTAGTCATTCTAAGCAAATCTCCCTCAACAAAGAGTAAAACGCTTTTAGCCGAACCCTTCGGGCAGCGTTTGCTGGTCATTTCTACTACGTTATCGACTTCTCATGTAGGCTAGCTACACATCAAAGCCTCTGCCTTGTATAAATACCCAGCAACTCGCTGCAAAAATCAGCTCGAAAGATCAACACGCCCTAATTACTTGCGAGTACGTTAGACTCAGATTTATTGGCCGCAGCACCCACCTCATTCGTGATATTGAATAATGTGTAAGAGAGCGTCAGCGTATGTATCGATTCTGGAATATCTGGCTCAATGTAAAATATCAAACCCATTTCTGCGCTCTTGTGCCCGTCCAATGGCTGCTGATTAAAGCAAAAGCATTCCATCTTATTGAAGTAGGTTGCCCCCATACCTGGAGAAACCGACGGTACGGCTTGGCCAACCAATGAGGCTCCAGAAAGGTTTTTGGCAATGTAGTTAGTTTGAACCACCTCACCAGGATGAACCTCTAACACTCGAACTTCAGGCGAAAACTGCCATGGCATATCTGGCTTGATGTGGGACATGAATTCGACTCGAACCGTACGAGAGTAGTCTGGCTGCATTCCCTGAGGTTGCACCGCTGAAACAGTATTAGTTTTGCCATTGATGCCTAAGGCCTCACACATGACATCGTAGAGCGGCACCAAAGCGAAACCGAAGCAAAACATCGCAACCACGCTCAACACCAAGTAGCCCGTCAGCTTTTTGGTCGATCGCTTATTAGACACGCGCTTAGGTTGTTTTTTATCTTGATTGGGATCGCTTTGCTTATCACTCATGGTTCTGCCCTCTAATCCACTTTCGGCGGATGGGTAAAGGTGTGGTGAGGCGCAGGGCTTGGTACTGTCCATTCAAGACCTTCAGCTCTATCCCAAGGCTTACTTGGCGCAGGCTCTCCCCCTCTTACGCACTTAATCGCTAGCCATAAGAAAATTAGCTGAGACAACCCAAACGCAAAACCACCAATCGACACGACTTGGTTAACGTCAGCAAACTGAATCGCATAATCAGGAATACGACGCGGCATACCCGCTAACCCTAAAAAGTGCATCGGGAAAAACAGTACATTAACTGAAATCACCGACGTCCAGAAATGCCACAGGCTGAGCTTGTGGTCGTACATATGTCCGGTCCACTTAGGCAGCCAATAATAGGCAGCAGCCATAATCGAGAACACGGCACCGGTTACCAGAACATAATGGAAGTGAGCCACAACAAAATAAGTATCGTGGTATTGGAAATCAGCTGGCACGATAGCGAGCATCAATCCAGATAACCCGCCAATCGTAAACAAAACAATGAAGGCAATCGCAAACAGCATTGGTGTTTCAAAGGTCAAAGCACCGCGCCACATGGTCGCCACCCAGTTGAAGACTTTCACACCGGTCGGCACCGCTATCAACATGGTGCAATACATGAAGAACAGTTCGGCAAATACTGGCATACCCGTGGTGAACATGTGGTGTGCCCAAACCAAAAATGACAACAGTGCGATACTACAGGTCGCATAAACCATCGAGTGATAACCAAACAGGCGCTTACCACTGAATGCAGGGATGATGGCTGAGACAATACCAAAAGACGGCAAGATCATGATGTACACTTCGGGGTGCCCAAAGAACCAGAATATGTGCTGGAACATGACGGGATCACCACCACCAGCGGCATCAAAGAAACTAGTCCCAAAATATTTGTCAGTCAGTACCATGGTCACCGCACCCGCGAGCACGGGCATCACGGCTATCAGCAAGAAAGCGGTAATTAACCAAGTCCATACGAACATCGGTAGCTTGAACCAAGTCATGCCCGGTGCGCGCATGTTCACTATGGTTACGATCACGTTAATCGCCCCCATGATCGAACTGATCCCCATAATATGAACTGAGAATACGAATAGCGCGGTACTGTCTGGCCCATAAGTTGTCGAGAGTGGCGCGTAGAAGGTCCAACCAAAGCTCGGGCCGCCACCCTCTGTAAACAAAGATCCGATTAAGATTAGAAACGCAAAAGGCAAGATCCAGAAACTGAGGTTGTTCATTCTCGGCAGCGCCATATCTGGTGCACCGATCATCATCGGAATCATCCAGTTAGCCAAACCCGTAAATGCAGGCATTACGGCACCGAATACCATGATTAAACCATGGACTGTAGTCATCTGATTGAAGAAATCTGGCTCAACGAGTTGCAAACCCGGTTGGAACAGCTCCGCACGGATCACCATCGCCATTGCGCCGCCCGTTAAGAACATTGCAAAGCTGAACCACAAATAAAGTGTACCAATGTCTTTATGATTGGTTGAATACAGCCAACGAGCCCAGCCTTTAGGTGCCGCATGTGAATCGTGATCATCAACAGGCAAATCATTATTGCCCAAGGTGCCTTCCGCAGAATGGCTCAGTACTTGATCTTCTGCTGGAGCCGATTTCACCGGCTTATTGATTGGTGAACTCATAACTGATCCTTAGCATCATTTTGTGCATCATCCGTTGAGCTTTCAGAACTGCCTTCTTGCTTCGCCTTATAAGCGTTGATATCTGAGGCCTGAACAATATCGCCGGTATCATTACCCCAAGCGTTTCGTTGATAAGTTACTACCGCTGCGATCTCTTTCTCGGTTAACTGATTATCGAATGCTTGCATCGCCGTACCGCCACGACCATAAACAATTGTGTCGATATGAACATCCACATCACCAAGGGCAATAGGACTTCCTTTGATGGCAGGGAATGCTCCAGGAATGCCCTCACCGTTTGCTTGGTGACAAACCGCACATCGAGTTTTGTAAACCTCTTCACCGATGGTATTCAACTCCGCCAAGGAAAGTGACGCACCTAATGCATCTTTTGCGGCTTGTTGTTCGGCTATCGCTAACTCTTTCTGCTCCGCTAGCCATGCGTCAAACTCATCTTCTTCCATGGCATGCACCACGATCGGCATGAAACCATGGGCACGACCACACAACTCTGCACACTGCCCTCGGTAAACACCAGGCTCATCTATCTTAGTCCAAGCCTCATTAATAAAGCCCGGAATGGTATCTTTCTTAACGGCGAATGCTGGCACCCACCATGAGTGAATCACATCATCGGAAGTCATCAAGAAACGGACTTTACGGTCAACAGGCAGTACCAGCGGCTTATCAACTTCTAGCAGGTAATGCGCGCCTTTCACTTCGAGGCCTTCAATCTCTTTGTCACTGGTCGCTAGAAGGCTGTAAAACTCGACGTCTTCACCAAAATAGCTGTAATGCCATTTCCATTGTGACCCGGTGATTTTAACGGTCAGATCTGATTGGGAGGTATCTTCCATCGCTATTAAGGTTTTGGTGGCGGGTATCGCCATAGCGATGAGAATGATGATAGGGATGATGGTCCAAAGAATTTCGACTTTCGTGCTTTCGTGAAAATGGGCAGCAACTGCGCCCTTCGATTTCCTGTGCCTCAAAATCGAATAAAACATCACACCAAAAACAACAAAGGCAATCGCACAACAGATGTAGAAGATCAGCATATGAAGTTCATACACCTTACCACTGATCTCAGTGACGCCTTGAGTCATGTTGTAATCACTGCTAGCGTGCACTAAAGGCGATACTAAAAGCACAACAAAACTCTTCAAAAGCCACGCTAGCCTAACCAGTAATCTTTTCAAAAGATCTCTCCTTGTCCTTCCTAATTAGATACTTGCGACCTAAATGTCGTTGCGAACTGGACAACATTCATTGTTATTCCGGCTACACATGAAAAGGCTGAATCTCAATCTACAACTCACATGGAACTAGCCTGTGAGCAGGCTACTGACCTCATATAAACCCAAGAACTAATACGGTTCAAAAGCGTTGGAGGTTTCCATGAAAGATTCAAAAACGGCGAATTTGTTAAATTTTGTTATATTTATGTAAAAGGCTAGTTAGTGATATCCAATTATTCAAGGTAAGTTTACTTACTAAACAGTCAATTATTTGAAGTGGCTTAATCTACGTGCCCTCGTGCCGTTGGAATTTATTTTATATCGAGTTTTACGATTGCTTTCATGGAAATGAGAATTAATATCACTTAAATTAAATCAACGGTAAGTCATACAGACATTAATAGGTTTAGTGATTATGCAAGATGCAATGAATTGGTTAGCGAGAGACCCAGATCCAAGAACTCGTGAAGAACTTCAACACCTCATCGATGAGGGAATGCACGACGAACTTGAAGACCGCTTTACTCAACGATTAGAGTTCGGAACGGCAGGACTTAGAGGCAAAGTTGGATGCGGCCCAAATCGAATGAACCGTTTAGTCATACAGGAAACAGCAACCGGGCTCGGCCACTACTTAATCGAACATATCGCTAATGCGACCATCCGCGGTGTGGTCGTCGGTTATGACGGCCGTTTAGATTCAAAGCAGTTCGCGATTGATACCGCTTCCGTACTCACGGCTTTAGGCATTAAGGTTTATCTAACCTCGAACGTCGCGGCGACCCCTATCGTTGCTTTTGGTATTGAGCACTTCAACGCCGCAGCTGCCGTTGTGGTGACGGCCAGCCACAACCCACCAGAATACAATGGTTTCAAAGTGTACTGGGAGAATGGCGCTCAAATCATTCCTCCTCACGACGCGGGTATTGCCGCTGAAATCGATATCGCATCAACCAAGCCGCTCCCTTTAATGAGCCTAAGTGACGCTGAAACGCAAGGTAAGTTGGTGTGGTTAACTGAAGGCTATTATCAAACCTACCGCGCTGCGATCAATCAGAGCCCATACGTGAGTGACGAGATCGAATCGGCGAACACCACCATCACCTATACCGCAATGCATGGTGTCGGCGCACAAATGGCCGAGGATCTACTTCACGATTCTGGTTTCCATAAGGTGTTCAGCGTCGCCGAGCAAAGAGAGCCCGATGGTAACTTCCCGACCGTCAACTTCCCGAATCCGGAAGAAAAAGGCGCGATGGATCTGGTGGTTAACTTAGCAAAAAGTGTCGATGCCGACATTGCTTGTGCCAACGATCCAGATGCAGACCGATTTGCCGTTGCGGTTAGAACTGACGATACAGCTAGAACAGATGATGGCTCATACAAAATGCTAACAGGTGACCAAGTCGGCGTGCTATTCGCTCATTATCTACTCTCAAAGCCGCATACCAAAAACCAATTAGTTGGTAACAGTATCGTATCTTCAACATTGCTTGAAAAAGTAGCTCAATCCCACGGGGCGACTTATTTCCAAACGCTGACAGGTTTTAAATGGTTAGCGAATATTGGCATGCAATTGGAAAATGATCAGAACGACTTCTTGTTCGCCTATGAAGAAGCATTAGGCTACACAATTGGTACTCAAGTACGAGACAAAGATGGGCTGTCTGCTATTGTCGTGTTTGCTCAATTGGTTGAGGAGTTAAAATCTCAAGGTCGAACAGTTTGGGATCTTCTCGCTCAAATTTCATTTGAACATGGGGTTCATACCAACGCTCAGCGAAGTATTGCACTAGACCCAGACTCACCATCGATTGGTTCTAAGCTCCGCTCGGCACAGCCTAAAGCAATCAACGGTGTCGCTATCTCTGTAATTGAAGATTTGCAGTCTTCTTTACGCTTCGTCATTGGAGGCAATACTGAAGCCATTAACCTGCCTGCAAGTGACGTACTCATCTATCATCTCGAAGATGGTTCACGCATTATCGTAAGACCTTCCGGTACTGAGCCAAAAGTTAAGGTCTACTATGAGACGGTGACAAAATTTGAAGGGACAGAAACCTACGAAGACACTCGCCTGCGCGGTGAGAAGTACATGGAGAAACTGATTGAACAACACCAACAAGAGTTGAATTCATAGCGATTTAGCGCGTTCAACATGTAACGGTTAAATATAAAAAATGGACGCTCGTAGCGTCCATTTTTGTCTCAGCGGCTAACCACGAGAAGATGTCTGATTTGATTCGTCTACGAAGTAAAGAAAGAAGACAACATCCAGATAGCTAACACGATGAAAACTCCGCCCATGACTTTCTGTTGATAGGTACGAAACTTCGCGTTTTCTACGAGAGATTTACCAATCGTACCCACTAACGCCACCAGCAAAAAGTTAAACGTTAAGCCGAGAACATTCAGTAATAAACCCAGAACAAGCATCTGCTGACCGGAAGTCGCTTCAATATTCGTCGACACAAACTGAGGCAGAAACATCACAAAGAAAACCAACGCTTTAGGATTAAGCAGGTTACTGATTAGCGCTCTTTGATAGTAGGCTTTTGCTGCAAAGTTATCGCTTAACTCAGGCGCGTTACCCTGCTCTGTTCGCAGGCAGTCCCATCCCATCTTCAACAAGTACGCGCCGCCTAACAAATGTAGAGCTTTAAGCGCTATTGGGCTCATTGCGATCAACGCTGATACACCCATAGCCGCTAATACTGTCAGAATGATACCAGAAGTCGCATTACCTAGGCTTGCAAACACGCCGACCTTACGGCCATAGCTCATGCTTGAACTCGCAATCAGTAACATATCAGGGCCAGGTAAAAGAAGAAGTGCAACAACGGCAGTCAGGTAGACAGGTAAAATGGTTAAGTCGATCATGAGGGTCAGCATTGATAAAAACGGAGGCGGATTTTATATCAATTACTAACACCCTTCCAGATGCAATCAGTTGTTCGACGTTTATTTAATCGAATTAAAAACCAACATTAAGCGACAAAGCCAATTTATTAACTAAATAGAAAAGACTAATTAACTTGCTACCCATTCGATCTCAATCAATGTCGTATCGCCACACTTTAGGCGACCAAGGAAGATATCGCCTCGATGTACGGCCCCAACACCTTTTGGCGTACCTGTCATCACAACATCGCCGTCTAGTAAGGTGGTATAAGAAGACAGCTCTTCTAGGATAGTTTTTGGAGAGTAAAGCATCTGCTCAACATGTCCTTTCTGAACACGAACACAGTTAATAAATAATTCTAGGTTTAAGTCAGAGAGATCAAAATTATCAACGGGAACAAAGCGACTAAAGACAGCGGAACCATCAAAGGCTTTGGCACGCTCCCAAGGTAAACCTTTGGCTTTTAAACTGCTTTGCAACTCACGCTTGGTAAGGTCTAAGCCGAATCCCACAGCAGAGTATTCACCGTTTTCAACAATAAAACAGATCTCTGCTTCGTAGTGCAGCGCTTCTTGATGAAAAGAAGACAGGGATGACGTAACGCTGGTACTTGGTTTATTGAAAACCACCATAGAGTCTGGGATTGCGTTATTGAGTTCTTCGATGTGATCGACATAGTTACGCCCAACACACAGCACCTTAGTTGGGGTTGCTGTTCGTCTCGAATTCATCAGCTGTTCCTGATCGACAACACTGCTCATAGTTTATCCCTGAACTATTTTTTTGAGTGGAGAGTTTAACGCATCATAAAATGAGAGTCTTCGACAAGATGGTTACCAATATCTAAATTCTGATCTTTAGCTCAATTCGATGATTTGAAAGCGTTTATACGAAGGTCGCAATAGTGCGAAATCACCATTCAAGACAAAAGCCCAAAACGAAAAAAGCCCTCTCTAACCAAAAGGTTTGAGAGGGCTTAGCATGGTGTCTAGGACAGTATCCTAAAAGGTAAACCTAAGGAGTAAACACTATGCTAAATCAGTCTGCGACTTATAGGTAGTAACGAGCACCAAGTAGCCACTGGTCGTCAGCTTTTTCTTTGTACACGCCAGAACCTTGTAGGTCGAACTGGTAACCAGCAAAGCCTACGAACTGAGATGTGAAGTTGTACTCAGCTTGTAGAGCAGTTGTAGCAAATACTGTTTCACTCATCTTGTCGTCTTCTACCGCTTCGTAGTTAACGCTTAAGTTCAGGCTGTTAGAAAGTGCGTAAGAAGCAAGTAATTCAACTGCAACTGTCTCTTCTAAAGCAACACCAGCGCTTGAGTTCATGTAGTTATTCATAGCATAAACACCAGCTAAGAATAGACCTTCAGAACCGTAAGAACCGTAAGTAGCACTCACTACGTTAGAATCAGCGGTTTTAGAACCACCGCCAATGTTACCAAATGTAACATCACCAGTGTTGTATGCGTAGTTTGCTGTGAAATCAGCAATTGCGTAGTTCAATGCAATTTGAGCACGGTTACCGTATTTGTTTGTGTTTGTATCTGAAACTTTATCAGTCTTGCGGCCTTGCCATGCAACACCTACGTTTAGAGAACCAGCGTTACCAAAATCGATAGCATTGCCGTAACTCACCATCTCTTCGCCACGACCAGTACCTAGGTTACCGTGATCGTCGTAGATGAAGTCATTCGCGAATGCGATTGGCATATCTGCAACACCAGCAACGTTGTAGTATGGCGCCCATTGAGTACCAACAACACCACGACCGAAGTCTTCATGAGTTAGACCAATGTAGCCAAGACGAGTTGTGAATGACTGATCACCACCGTCAAGCATGTTTAGCGCCCATTCACCTTTAGCATCAGCAGTAAAGCCGTTACCAAGTTCGTGAGTTGCACCGAAGTTGATACGTGGAGAAACAGTTTCAACACCGATGTCATCGCTGTTTTGACGATCGTCGCTGTTTACATCACCAACTGCAACTGAAACGTGACCGCCAACTGAGAATGTTGTGCCGTCTTCGTTGTAAAGTTCTACTGCAACTGCCTGTGTACCAAATACTGCACCAGAAATTGCTAGCGCTAAAAGTTTCTTATTCATTTGTCATGTCCATTATGTAACTGGGTGAGTTATTCACTAACAACCTCGTGCTTACGGAGAAGTTGTTACCTGCATTTAACAAGTAGGCAAACCCTAATATACGAATGACAAGAAAGTTGCATTAAAATATATAAAATAAAAAAAATCGCACTATAAAAAACAAAAATACCTTTTAAAACAGTTGATTAACAAGACAATTACTGAAATCTCCTTTCATTCTTTGAGATAAATACTTTGATTATTTTTGATTTTATAATCACTAAAAAAGCATTAAAAATCTAAACCCAAGGTAACTCATCAGACCATCGAGAGGCTCGCCTTTGCCTTTGAAACATTTTGTAACACGTAGAGCTCAGCTGAAATATTTAGCTTTGTGAAACAAATCCCAATATGAGCTAGGAAAAATCGTTCAATAGAAAGTTCATTAGAGAAAAACAAAAAAAGGGCAACCAATCAGCGACTGGTTGCCCTTCATAACTCATCATTGAACTCTTATTTGAAGCAAACCTCAGCCCAACGAGCTAAACCTGCAGTTACTGAACCGAAGTAATTACCACTCACAATCGGTACATTCGGCACAGCTTGTTGTACGGCTTCACGAAGTATCGGTGAACGAGCGGAACCACCCGTCATGTAGATTACGTCTGGCTTTTTCTGGCCTTGTTGAATCGCTTCTTTAACCAACTCAATCATCTTAGACTTTGGTGTTTCAATCGCTTCAACCATCTGTTCGACTGAGATATCTACCTCGACCAGTTCAGAGGCAACATTAATCGCAGCACGATATTGAGGGGATTCTGGCAGCGCAATCTTGGCCTCTTCCGCTCTACGCACAATACCGTAACCCAAAGTGTCGTGATAAACCTTCATCAAACGTTCTAGCTTTTGAGGCTCTGACGCTTCTTTACGAAGTAATTTTAATGCCGCTAGGTTTTCTCTTGAATAGAAGTTCTTTTGAGCTTCAACATTATTAATCGCAATTGGGTTCCAGAATTGAGTCAGTGGCATATCAATACCCGAAATGCCTTTGCTGCCCATACCAAAAGGTGACATCAGTTGTTTGAATGCAAGATAGATATCGAGGTCATTCCCCCCTACCCTTTGCCCACTGTGTGCCAACAAGCTCTGGGTACGATCCGCTTTACCAGACCACGTTGGTCCCATTTCTAATAATGAGCAATCGGTGGTACCACCGCCAATATCAACAACCAATACTGTTTGGTTTTCAGTTAATGTGCTTTCGTAATCAAGGCCTGCGGCTACGGGCTCAAATTGAAAAGCGATATCAAGGAAACCGGCACGCTTAGCTGCGCGAGACAGTATGTCTTCAGCTTGTCTGTTCGCCTCTTCACCACCTCGACCGTGGAAGTTAATTGGTCGGCCGATAACAGCTTGCTTGATCTGCTCTTGAGTCGTGAGTTCGGCTTGATTCTTGATATTTGCCATCATGGCGCACACTAAATCTTCGAAAAAGCTCACCTGCACATCATGCAGTCCACTCGCGCCAAGGAAAGATTTAGGGGACTTAACATAATAAACATCGCGAGGGTCTTCTAAATATAAGTCCAACGCAGCCTGACCAAATGCCATGTCTTCTGGCACTAAGTCGATACTCTCTTCTCTGTTCAGCGCAATCGCACGTCGTAGTACTTGCTCACCGATCGCATCACTCGGCTTGATATTCAAGTGGCGGAATAGATGTTCAGAAACACTCTCACGAGTAGGCGCAAACACGGTTGAGGGAATATAGTGGTTGTTACCTTCTAGCGGTAACAGGCTTGGCTCTCCATTAACCATCGCCGCGACAGAACAGTTCGCTGTTCCATAATCAAATCCAATAAACATAATATCCCCCCACTCAACAAAAGGGGCGAGATGCTACATGAAAAGCCTAAAAATTACGAGGTCATTTCTAAATTTAACTGAGTAATTTCTTAGCTTAACGGCTCTTCAAGAAGAAACAAATATGCTACATTTCAGCCCAAATGAATCACAGGTTAGAGAAATGAAAACACCTTGCCGAGCGGCTTGTAAAAATAATGGCGGAATGTGTAGTGGCTGCTTTCGAACAATGGATGAAATTATAGGTTGGAAAGGCTTATCTGAAGAAGAGCAAACGTCGGTTATGGATAATCTTAGTGGCGCGAGTTCGACTCACCAATGTCCACAGTGTAATGAGCCAGCTCAATGCGATATCAGTGCGGGCAAAGAGACGTGTTGGTGTTTTGAGTTAGAAAAACGAGATACTAACGATATTCCAAAGGCTGGAGTTTGTATGTGTCGTAAGTGCTTGTCTGCCCTGCCCGTTCAGTAGTTTAGAGCCCATTTAGTAAGTTACTAGATAGCAAGTTACTAGCCAGTTCAACATAGACAAAAAAAGCGAGAGGTTGTTTTCTCGCTTCAAAATACTGAGATTAAATTTCGACCTAATCGTTACCTGGTTAGTGTCTACTTCACTTTTGCAACCAGCGCAGGCTGAGAAAACTGGATACCATTCCAGCCATGAACCATAAAGTTACGAATATTTTGATGGTCGCTGTTCTCTGGAAAACCTAGCACGTCGTTACGATAAAATTGACCAAAACAAGCAAGTGTTTGCTCTGCTGACAGGCCTTGCTCTAAACCAAAAGCAAAAATCTTACACGAACCATTATTCTGCCCTGCAGCGTTCACTACCTCACCATTGCGAAATTCGCGCTCAGAAAAATCATAGTGAGCTTCGATCACTTGCATTGTATCTTCAAATTGCACGGCCTCTGGGGTTTCAGCCAGAGTATTCAATAAGGTTTCCAGTTCCATTTACTATTTCTCCATCAAGTATATATCTGTCAGCAGTGTATCTTGTTTTACGACAAGAGTAAGCCGTTGTTTACTTGAGATAGCGATTCACTTTTTTGTTGTACGCTGCTATTTACTTCAATGAAACTAATGACATAGTTTTATCAGGGCGTTATATTATTTTATCAAACGATTAACATTGTTCAGTAACGAATATGCATAAAGATAAAAACTTAGAACTGTTCAGATACCTAAAGCCAGGTACAAAAACAGCAGGTGTATTGGAATTTGGCCCAGACGACTCAATCCAGATCAGTACACTTTATATCGGACACAAAGAAGATCAGTACCTCATCCTAGAGCTTACGCAAAAAGCGACAGAAGCACTGACGCTGAGAAAGCTCACAAACGTTGATATTATTGTTCGTGCGATTACCGACACCGAACTTGGGCACATTGTCGCGTTCAAAACCAATGTACTGGCTCATATCACCTCTCCAGCACATCTAATCTTCCTTCGCCCACCCTCAAACTTTGCAACCAAGCCTATTCGTGAACACGAAAGGTATAAAGTACGTCTCAGCTGTGAAGTCACTTTTGATACCTTGTCGCTGGATGCCACACTAGTCGACTTTTCAGCGTCAGGGTGCGGTATCTATCTTACCCAGCAATCAGATATTGATGTCGGCTGGAAGATAAAAGTTAATTCTGACTTAAATGAGTACTTAGGTGACGATCTAGTCTACAAGGTGGTAAGTAAGAAAAGGCAAAGACAAGGCTGGCTGCTAGGTATCCAATTCCCTGAACACCTAGATATGAGTGATGAGTTGAAAACGCTGCTATTGGAACAAGCCTTTGTCGCTGGCTCGATATAAAGGCAGAAAATTAGTTACTTCTCTTCAACAGACTCCATTAAAGAGCACTAAGTTAAAGCCTAGTGCTCTGTGTCATTCCAGTATGAGTTTTTGAAATGAACAAACGCTTGGTGGAGCGACTCTTCTTTAATCGGCTTTACAATCACGTAATTCGCCCCTGCGGCCATAAAGCTGTCTCTAGTTGACTCTTGAGCATCAGCGGTACACGCATAAATAGGGGCTGACACACCAATCTCACCTCTTAGCTGCTGAGTGGTTTCAACACCACCGAGATTAGGGAGTTGGTTATCCATCAAGATCAAGTCATAGGTAATCGTCTTAGCCATCTCAATCGCTTCTAAGCCATCTTTTGCCCAGGTGACGACCATGCCATATTTCTTACAGAAAGCCTGAGCAATAAAGGCGTTGGTGTGATTGTCTTCCACCAGCAACACATTCAAAGGTCGACTAAACAACGCCTCTGGCTCAACCTCAGCTTGTTGCTTAGCATCGACTAATAGCGGCTTGGCGTGTACGACTACAGGAATTTCTATCGTGAGCTCTGAGCCTTGACCTATCACGCTGCGGACTTGAATGTCCCCTTCCAGCATATCGACCAGATTTTTTACAATTGTAAGTCCTAAACCAGTGCCACCATATTCACGAGTGGTGGTCTCTTCGGCTTGAACAAAGGGTTCAAAAACAGCATCAATTTTGCTTTCATCAATACCAATGCCAGAATCTTTCACTCGAACGATCAAGCTGGCGTGATCGGAGTTAAAGATACTCTCGATCTCAAAGCTGACGGAGATACCGCCTTGATGAGTGAATTTAAAAGCATTACTCAACAGATTAAACATGATCTGATTGAGGCGTACTTGGTCGGTATTGATTTCAATGTCATCAACCAAGTGATTCACAATGGTAAATTCGACGGATTTATCTTCACACAGCGGTCGATAGATGCTGTCTAAGGTATTAACTAACTCCCCTAAACGGAAGTCTTTCTTTTGAATATTAAACTGCCCTTGCTCAATCTTTGAGAAGTCCAAGATATCGTTAAGTACCGCCAGTAAATGTTCCGCACTATTACACAGTACATCCACCTGCTCGCGATTATCTTCATTGTGCATAGAGCGCTTGAGCAGCTGAGACACACCGAGAATACCGTTGAGCGGCGTGCGAATCTCATGACTCATCTTAGCTAAGAAGTCTGCTCGCACATTCGCAAGATGCTCAGCTTCTTCTCTTGCTCGATCAGCCTGTCTTTCCGCCTCGATTAGCTTAGTAATATCTTGCCCTTGTACCACCACTCCTGTGATGCCGTGTTCCACGCGAATAGCAGACATGTTCCAACGAAACACCTTTTCACCAATGGGTACGTTAATACCCGTCAGTTTAGAACCCTGAACCACCATTTGAATATTAGGCAGCATTCGCTGCTCAAACTCTTGGGCAATTGGACCATAATTGTCATCAGCATCGAACAACGCCATGCGAGCGGCGGGGTTCATCTGAATCAAATCGCCTTTTTCAGACCAAACTAAGATAGGCGAATGAGCAAAGTTAAAGAGATCTTGGAATTTTTGATTCTGTTCAGATAAGCGCTCAAAGGTGTCTTCAAGAGTACAACCAATATGGTGAAATTCGAAAATGTTAGAGCCATCGAACTTGTTGTACTCTTCGCTAGCACTTGCCGAACGAGTAAAGTCCATTAGCTTATCAAGCTCGGCTGAGACTCTCTTTTGAATCCAAGTTCGAGCAAAAAAAGACATCAATATGATCACCACAATCACCACGATGATCGCACGCTGATAATTCTCTTCTAACGCAATGAAATTATTATTTTTTTGAACAGCTCGAATGATTAAAGGAGTTTCAACAGCATTAATCTTAATGGTTGCGATGGTAACGAAATGACGCGGCAACTGTTCGTACATTTGGTAATTGAGGATGTCAGTAATGGTGTAGCTTTCATCACCACTGAATGTCGATGTCACCGGTGTACCGTGCGCTTCAATCACGATATTTTCGCTATTACTGCCCTGTTGGATTGACTCAGCCAAAGAGAAGTTGTTGTCAAGCACAATGGCGATATAGAGTTGACCAAGGACTTCCCCAGTAGCGTTATCAACAATAGGGGTACGGCGAGCCAACAAGTGACGCTTACCTATATCTGTCCTCAGTTTAATAAAATGCCAATTACTGCTGAACGAAACCTCATCAGAAATATGCTTTAAGTTGGACTCATCCAAACCATAAAATTGACTGTTGCCGTCTTCCCAAGCCAAACCATCGTGGGTTGAGACAAAGCGTAAATCTGGTGCATGATCCGGTTCACGTTGGTCAACACCAAAGAAAAAGTAGCTCAGAGTCTCGTCATTACCCGTATCAAAGTACTCTCTGAGAGTTTCACTGTGTGAGCTACTGTCTTGATGGATTTGCAGCACCGACAAACGATAATCAAACATGTTTTGGATCAGGCTTGAGGTTTGCTGTACCGTTCGATTCGTCTCTTGCTGTACGATATTACTGCTGGTTTCATAATTATGAATAAGCACGCCAAGTGCCATCACGCCTATCACCAAAATAACGATACGCGTAATGAGTCTAGCTAAAGTGTTTCTAGGTGTACTGGCGTAACTTTTCTTCATTAGTGACCTGAGTACCTAAATGCTCGCTGTTTAAGTTCTGAAATACGTTCTGGGGAATCTTCCTTGGTGACAATTTCAAATTCACCAGAGTAAACGGTAGGCACTTCCAAACCGGCTAGATCCCACTTGATCGCCTCTGCCATTGCAATGCCTGTATCGTCGTTCATACGCATGACAGTAACATCTAGGTCGCCCCTTGCAATGGCTTCAAGTTCAGCAGAGCCGCCTCCCCAACCATTCACTAAGATGTCTTGGCCCGATTCACGAATCGCTTCCATTGCACCGAGAGCGACATCCGTTGAACATGCATAGATAAAGTCTAGATCCTTATCGTTCTCTATGCTGATTTTAGCCGCTTGGTAGCCACTGTCTTTGTTTGATTTTGTGTAAAACGAAGACTTAAGGGTAAAGTTGGTATCCGTATTCACTTCATGGATAAAAGTATCTCCACGCGCATCACTGATATAGCCTTGTGAGTAATACAAAACAGAATACTTACTGTCTGGCGGACTTACTTGTTTAAAATAGTCCGCCAGTTTTAAACTGCCTGTCGCATGGTCAAAACCCACATACATAAATGGCTGTCTATCCGCCCAAGCTCGCACTGGCGTCGTGATATTTTGAAGGATCAACTTAGTATCTGTAGAGGTCAACACGTGCTCAATAAACTTGCGGTGGCGCGTGGTATCTAACGTGAAAATCAAATAATCCGTCTTGTTTTCAATCGCTTCTTGCAATGAAATGCTCTGCTGCGCGAGATCGGCATTAATACGGGTAAATACTTGATTTATTTGGTAGCGGATCTTCAGCCTATCGAGACGTTTCTCAAAGGCTTGAATATTGCGAACCCAGTAATCCGAGATCTGTTGACCCGGATACACCACGGAAATCGTGATCGGTTCATCTTGGATTCTTCTCAGTGGCACAGGGTGATTTTGTACAGCCTCGACCATTTTATCGGTCAATGCTTTTTGTTCTGGAAAAGTGGAAAGATAATCTTGGTATTCCCAGTACCCATTGAGGACATGAGTACCATGGGAGAGAGCGGACGCAGAAAATACGGCAAGTCCAAACAACATCAGTAAACGTTTCATATTTTTCTCGTTTTATATGAGCTACTTTGGCTCATTTTTTAACCTAGCATGACACCATCTCTTTGTATGGCTAATGGATATTATGTAGGACAACGATGATAAATGATAGCGTCTAACACTAATTAGAACGACATTCTAAATGAGCAATATGTTAATTTGGAATGGAGATTAAGAGCAACGAGTTCAATCATGATTTCAGCCCATTCACAGTAAGAGTAATTACTATTTAAATTCATAAGCTTAGCTTAATTTATTATAGACCCTTACATTATTAAGATTTAATCAATAACAAACATTTTGGCTATGAATTATGAGACTTCGATATATTGAATTTTGTCTTTTTGCCACTCAATAATCAGTTTGAGTGATACCAGTTTTTCTTTGCGGGATTTAGGCAATTGCTTGATCGCGTATTCGGTTTTCAATGCTTCACTTTTTGAGCCAACATCAAAACTCCAAACCAGCTTAAGCGGGCCTTTACCTTTTAAAGCTTTAGCGCCTTTACCGGTTTGATGTTGTTCAAATCGACGCTCTAGATTGTTCGTAACGCCACAATAAAGGGCATTGTGGCGATTGCGGATCAAGTACACGACCCAATCCGCATTTTTATCAACATCTGACATTTAAAGCAGTGATTCAACCAGAGCCTTAAGCTCTGCCACTTCTGCTCTTAGGCTTGCAACTTCAGACTCAAGCTCTTCAAACTTTTCACTCGTTGCAGAGGGGGCAGCCGCGCTTACTGATGCCGTCGCAAACGCTTCAACATCCACTTCACCGCTCAACAAGTGCTGGTAGCGTGATTCACGTTTACCCGCTTCGCGTGGCAGCTTAACCACTAAGGCACCTGCTTCTCTTGCAGCTAGCTTATCTAATGTTGCTTCTACTTCTTTCACATCACTAAAGTTTGCAAGGCGACCCGTTCGAGTACGAAGTTCACCGGGTGTTTGCGCGCCGCGCAGTAACATACAACAGATGATTGCACGCTCTTGCTCTGTAAATTGCAGATCACCGAACTCAGTGTTGCAGAAACGATGCTGATACTTATTAACGCGGCTATTGAAGCTGCTCTCATCGCTCACCATGCGACGTCCGATTAAGCCATCAACCGCATCTAAAACATCTGACTCAGAAAGAGAGAGAACAGGTTCACGGTTACTCTTTTGATTACATGCCGTGGTTAAACTGTTCAGTGTCAGTGGGTAATGATCGGGAGTAGTGACTTCTTTCTCGATCAAACAACCGATAATTCTCGCTTCAATTGGGGAAAGTACTGTGTTCATCGTTTTTCCTTTTTATTATTTTGATAATTCCATCTCAACACCTAACAATGCAGTAACTAGTGTTCAGACAAAATTGGTACTCGTTTCTTTCTGCCCTGTTCATCAATCATTATGATCTTAGAACGGTTTCATAGACAGAACCTTAAGC
>NZ_JBFRPK010000064.1:0-1412 GCF_041471965.1 Vibrio sp. 10N.261.51.A3 | reverse complement strand
TAATGCCGTTCACTTAAGAGTGAACGGCATTTTTGTTCTTAGCATACCGTTGTGGTCTGGGTTTAACTCTTCTAGGGAATGTCCTTTCCCTTCGCCCTTCAAGTATTAAGCTTTCAGCCATGTTGTGGAACCCCTTTAGCTGACGAGGTATTGCGCCTGGTGTTGAATAAGGTAAGCCTACAAGTAACGCTGATACATGAGCTAACGTGCCGTTAAAACTCAGTTGATAAGGAAGGTAATTTCCCTTTAAATTGAAGCAGAGCTCGACCATCTGATATCGGATTAAATTGTAAGTAAGCAAGATGCCCCATAACTCCTGCTTGACCAGCTCTGGTAAACGACTTCGCAGCGTAAGACGGTTTCCAAGCATGTATTGTTTTTGCTCTCGGTAGCCCAGCTCTATTTCCCAACGATGCTCATAAAGGCCTGCAATATCTTTTGATGGGTAACGCAGGGAGTCCGTCATGGAGGTTAATACTTGGTAGTCTTTTCCTTTAATTTTACGAGTGACAAGTCGAGCGGTTATCGACTTTGGTAAATCAGGCCATAGCTTTCTAGCTCTTGGATTACTGTGTAATTGAACAAGTTTGTCATTTCGCCCTAAAGATTGAACAATGTCATATTGTGTATTTTTCTTGAGGGGGATAAGCCAATGGCGCTCTGAGCCAGAGTCTTGCCATTTATGTAATAAACCTAAAGAATAGAACCCCTTATCGAACATTGTTACGCTATGGTTTGGTGTTGTTTCTATCAGTTTTTCAGCTAATATCATTTCGTTTGTATTGTAATTATCAAATGCACTGGCCGTAATAATGTGACTGCTTAGTTCCATTTGGCAGACCATTCTCACTTGCGGATATTGCGTCCCTTTTTGTCGAGAAAATGCCTTTTCATTTTGCGGGTTATCGGGCGTTCGCCAAACAACGCCATCGACGCTAAGCAGAGTTAATCCATTCCATTGGGGTAACTTTGCACTGTTTAACCATGACGTAGTCATTCGCTCAAAGACCGCTTTAATTGCGTCTTCACCCAACGTCTTTCGACGTTGAGTTAACGCACTCGGTGCGACAAAAGCTTTACCTGTACGGTCGACAATATCAAGTTGGTTCACTAAATCTTTCATGGATTTACTGTTATAGATAGCCATTCCAACAAGCAGCCACACCATGGATTCTAAAGTTAATTTCCTCTTTCTCATCGTGACAGTATCAGTAAGAGAATAGGCTTCGTCGATGAGTTCAATTGGAAGCAAGTCAGACAAAGTCTCAACGCTGCTAGGTTTCCAATCATTAATTATGTTTAGAGCTTGAGAAACATCCATAAAAAAATCCAAGTGCATTAAATACACTTGGATTTTGACAGCTCTGAAGGATCCTTCAACCGATCGCTTTGGCTTTAACTGATCGGCATTA
>NZ_JBFRPK010000063.1:0-13752 GCF_041471965.1 Vibrio sp. 10N.261.51.A3 | reverse complement strand
TTTTTCATGATCTTGCCCTGTGAAGTAATACCATTGTTAATGGTCAACCTATCAACGTATAAAAACCTTAAGCGATTAACTTTATACGACATTAATTCTACTAAGCATTAATTTCAGACAGCATAGCCTTCGATTCTTAATCCGGTCACAAGCAAAAAATAAAAGCCGTTTTAATACTAAAGACCGAGAGAATCAGAAAAAAATTGGGATACCAAATCAGCATGAATAAAGAATTTAATTTTACGATTAAGAGCATTAGCCTCGACGAAAACTACCAGCCTGCAGACAGCACGCGTATCACTACCAACTTTGCTAACCTGGCTCGCGGTGACAGCCGTCAAGCGAACTTACGCAATGCACTACAAATGATCGATAACAGTTTCAACGCGTTAGCGCACTGGGATAACCCTAAGGGCGACCGCTACTCTGTTGAGCTTGAAATCATTTCTGTTGATATGGATATTGAAAGCAACGGCGAAGCATTCCCTTCAATTGAAGTGCTGAAAACCAATATTGTAGGCCGTAAAACTAACGAGCGTATTGAAGGCATTATCGGAAATAACTTCTCTTCTTATGTTCGAGATTATGACTTTAGCGTACGTCTATTGGATCATAATAAAGGCCAAGATAAATTCAGCATTCCAGAAGATTTTGGTGACTTACACGGTAAGCTTTTTAAATATTTCGTTAACTCTGACGCTTACAAAAAGAACTTTAATAAACGACCTGTTATTTGCTTAAGCGTGTCAGATAATAAAACCTATTACCGCACTGAAAACCAACACCCAGTATTAGGTTTTGAATACCAACCAAATGAGTCTTCTTTAACTGAACAATATTTCAAAAAGATGGGCTTACAGGTTCGTTATTTCATGCCGCCTAACAGTGTTGCACCTTTGGCCTTCTATTTCTTTGGTGATCTGCTGAACGATTACTCTAACCTAGAGCTTATCAGCACCATCAGTACCATGGGTACGTTCCAGAAAATCTACCGACCTGAGATTTACAACGCGAACGCGGTTGCGGGTAACTGTTACCAACCAAACTTGAAAAACTTGGATCACTCGCTGACTCAAATCGTGTACGACCGTGAAGAACGAAGCCAGCTAGCTGTTGAACAAGGTAAATTCGCAGAAGAGAAGTTCATTAAGCCATACCAATCAGTTCTAGAGAACTGGTGGGCAAATTACGCACTTTAATCGTCTATTGCGCTCTCAAACCACCCAAGGATAGGCAATATTATTATGAAAACACTATTACCGACTTCAACAGCGGGCAGCTTGCCGAAACCGTCTTGGCTTGCACAACCAGAGACGCTTTGGTCGCCATGGAAACTTCAAGGCGATGAACTCACAGACGGCAAACAAGATGCGCTGCGTGTCTCTCTGCACGAGCAACAGCAAGCAGGCATTGATATTGTGAGTGACGGCGAACAAACACGTCAACACTTTGTAACGACCTTCATTGAACACCTGAATGGCGTTGATTTTGAAAAGCGTGAAACCGTTAAAATCCGCGACCGTTACGATGCGAGTGTACCGACGGTTGTAGGCCCAGTTTCTCGTCAGAAATCTGTGTTTGTTGAAGATGCGAAGTTCTTACGTCAGCAAACCGACCAACCGATCAAATGGGCTCTGCCGGGGCCTATGACCATGATTGATACACTTTACGATGCGCATTACCAAAGCCGTGAAAAACTGGCGTGGGAATTTGCAAAGATCCTCAACGAAGAAGCCAAAGAACTTGAAGCGGCAGGCGTGGATATTATTCAGTTCGATGAACCTGCGTTTAACGTGTTTTTTGATGAAGTGAACAATTGGGGCATCGCTTGTTTGGAAAGAGCCATTGAAGGGCTTAAGTGCGAAACAGCAGTCCATATTTGTTATGGCTACGGCATTAAAGCGAATACGGATTGGAAAAAGACATTAGGCACCGAGTGGCGCCAATACGAAGAAGTCTTCCCTAAGCTGCAGCAATCGAATATCGACATTATCTCTTTAGAGTGTCACAACTCTCATGTACCTCTTGAGCTGCTTGAGCTCGTACGAGGCAAGAAAGTAATGGTCGGTGCGATTGATGTTGCAACCGATTCGATTGAAACACCGGAAGAAGTGGCTAGCACTCTACGTGAAACACTTAAGTACGTTGATGCCGACAAGCTCTACCCTTGCACCAACTGCGGCATGGCTCCCCTACCTCGCGAGATAGCCTCAGCGAAGCTTAATGCGCTAAGTGCTGGCGCAGAGATCGTTCGTAAAGAGCTTTCAGCGTAACGCTTTCCTAAAGAACAAAAACTATGCCTTTAAGCCTAAGTATCATATTGATGCTTAGGCTTTTTGTTATGTGAGTTAATGAGCTTTACGCGCTGCTTACCAGGTTTTATCTAGGTCTTGAGCATATAAAGAGATCGCTCGTTGGTACTCTTTAATCGCATCGCTATTCGTCGTGGAAACTAAAAGCTCAAGTAACAGCGATGTCGCTTCTTTATGGCGACCTAGTTCGACACGCTAACATACGGCTCCATTCTTCTTTGCTCATTGCGCCTTTAGAAAGGTAAATATTGTGTTTCTGCATTGCACCTTTCGTGTATGAAAGCTTGATGAATGAGCCAATTTCAAACGGAAGAAAGCTACGCTGTAAAGTCACATCACAAGCAACGCCATTTAAACGTACATGACCGTTCGTGATTTCAAACGAGCTATCGCGAAGCTTCCACCACAACATTAGAATTTTTATTAATGGAGGAACACAAATTATCAGCCCTATGGTTAGCAGCGATGAACGATCACCGTCTGATATCCAATAGACAAGACCTAGTGCAATAACAATAAACAGCAACTCTGAAAATAAGTATTTAACAAAATTTAGTTGGATACGGTTATCCATGACACTCTCTCAATGATGACCCTAAAGGCAGCTCCATTTCAACGAGCCCTTTCACTTCAGACAACTGAGTAAAACCTTTTGATTGATAAATCTTAATGGCGGGGTTCTCACTGAACACGCGCAACACTAACTGAGCCGATGCTTGATTGTTCGCATGTTCAATAGCCAAATCGAGACACTTAGAGCCAAAACCTTGACCTTGACAGTCAGCTAATATCTGCAAGTCCCTAAGAAACGTTGTACCACTAGCGTAACTGAAGCGAACAACACCAATACGGCGATCCCCCACATAAATTTCATAGTTATCCAGCTCATCCCAGCTGCGTAAAAACTGGCTATGACCCCAAGCGATTCCACGAGCTTGATAGTAACTCGCCATATTCGTTTTGGTGATCGATTCAGCGAACTTAGGCTCTGAACCTTTGACCAACCTTACTTCCATATTGTGTCCTTTGTTTTCAAATCACATCTGAATACGGCATAGCAAAATGCCGTATATGTTGAATCATTTTTAGGTACATACTGGTTTCACTTCCTTCCATTGTGTATCCCATTCTTCGCCTAACAAATTAGAAAGTTTTTCACAGTCGTATAGATAGCGAAGACTATCTTTACAGTACGCAGTAAGTATTTCAGTTAACTGACCAGACGCTTTTTCGTTGTCTTTGAGTTTTCCGTACATCATCAAACCAGTCCTAAAGGTGTCTTGATCGAGGTCAGACGCTTGCTTCGATAACATCCCAAAGGAAATAGCGTTAATAGACAGGGCTAATGCAATCGCATCGCCTTCATCTCCCTCTAATTCACAAGCACTATAACGAGCTAACAAGTTCGATGTTTTAATTAATGGGGCAAGGTCTTTTGTATTTGCATATTTATAGGTTTCAAAACCTTGCCTCACCGCAGCTTTATGAATGTCTTCAATGCTCACAACATAGTCTGTCAAAACATGTAAGCTCGCATATGCACCTAGCCCGAAAGCCACAATGAACACGGCGATTAATCTGATCACTTATCTCTCCTAAAAGAACCTTGTGCTGGTTAATTTTAAACGGCGTCTTGTAGTAACAACCCTACTTGCCATCGACCTTTTCTAGAAACCAACTTCCTTGGCACGGCCCATTGGTTAAGTGCCAACGGCCGTCAAATCTATTGCCACTGCCATGTGCAGAAAAACGATAATCCCATTGGCGATGTTTAGCATATAAACGTAAGTCGCCGTTTTCCGTAACCCAACCCTCTAACGGTGTTCCGTTGTAGGTAAGCCTTAGAGTAGCCTTACCCTCACGAATAGTTCCGGTGATGGTTGTGCGTTCACACATATTATTGCCAGTGGTGTTAATACGGCGGCCTAGCCACTCACCGTCGAAATCGGTAGAAGGAACAAATTGGGGACTATCAGGAAGTTTAGGAAACGACTCGGAATTGTTGGGTCCGAACCACTGGAGCTCACGACCAACAAGAAAGAAGACAAAAACGCCGATTGATATCGCTATCACAAATCCCTTTTTCATTATCCTCCTCCTAATCAGCAGACCTTAAGAAAAGAACCCTAACATAATGAAAAGTAATAACTTACTATCAATTTAATTAATTTTGATATATTACACAAATTGCATTCAAATGTTGAATATAGAGAAAGCGGCATCGTACGAAAATGCCGCGCATTGAGAATCAATTATGGGCAGTGCCGAAAGCTCTGCACAGAAAAAACCTAACCTTCCAAGGCATTGCGCCAATACTGAACGGTTTTCTCCGACACCGAGCCTGTCTCGCTCGCCGCTGATACTAGAAACTCACACAAGCTAGTTGCGATCTCTTCATTACCGAGCAAGTACAAACTACGAATAGCTCGCGTTAACCTTAGTTGGTTATGATCATGGTTTTTAAGCCATACATGATTTGCGGGGCTAAGCGGTAACAATGAAGATATTTCACTCCCGTTGCGCTGCATGCCCCAAAACTCAAGCATCAGGTCAAGCACTTGTAGATGAGCTGTGCGGAGCTCTTCTGAATTAGCAAAAAGCGCCCTATCTTCTTGAGTAACTAACGGCGCATGTTGATTAAACTTAGTCCCTTCGTCTATTGGGAAAAACACTTGAATGTACTTGTGGTCATGCTCCAACCAAAAGTGATTATAAGCTAACAATTGTTCAATATTACGACCAAACTTATCCGGCGCCTCACCAGATATAAAGCGAGCAATCTCACTCATTTTCAAATCCTACTGACTATAAGCCCCCACTTGTGGGCGAATGCATTATTACGCAGTCAGCCGTGAAAAGCCTAGTCCTTTACGTTGTAAGTACCGATCTGACTTAGAACTCCAGATACCACGCGTTAGGAATCACATTTGAATACTTTCGACTTACTTTTCTAACAAACGACACTGATATTCTGCGACTCATTTTAGCTCTGCTGCATGTTCAGGGAATCGTTCTTAAAGAAGACACAATGCATCCGTTGGTCTTGGTCTGGCGTAGCGTATGAGTTTTAGACTTAAGCCAGCAACCAGTGTGTTAATAACTGAGTACCAAAACCTGAACGACTAAAAGAGATAGGTAATATAGGCACCGAAAGATTACATCTTTCAAAGAAAAAACCCTTCAGAAAGCGTCCTTCGGTGCATATGATTTCAAGCGACTGACATAAGCGACTAGCGTAAGTCGCTAACATAAAAGACTAGCGTAAGCGTCTCAACACAACCTGCTGGTCAAGCTCATTCTGATAGTCCGTGTAATCAAGCCCCTGATCAAATATGTACTCAGTGACAAGGGTACGAATGCACTCAACCAATGTGCTTGCTTGCCAAGGCTTTTCAAAGTAACGGTCGATACCTGCTGCATTAATCGCATTGATGGTATCAGTATGAGTGGCCTGCCCCGTAAGAAGAATTTTCTTTGTATTCGGAAAGCGGCTGTCATGGAACACTTCAGTGAGTAACTCCACACCCGTTTTCCCTGGCATCACATGATCAGACACGATGACGGTAATGTGTTCGCCTTCTGCGTCAAGTTCATCAATGAGATCAAGCACTTCTTGCGCTGATTCACAATCTTCAATATTCAACCAACTCGCCAGCGGCTCTAAATCTTGTATCACTGCGCTCAGTACTTCTCTCTGGTCATCGACACAGATTAAATTAAGCTTCTCCATGTTCACCCTCTATTGGTAACTTGATTCTAAATACAGTTTTAGAAGCATCACTTTTCACAATGATACTTCCGCCATAACCTGCCACAATCCGCTTAACTACTGATAAACCCAAGCCCAATCCAAACGATAGACCACCTTTTTTAGTGGTGAAGTTGGGCTGAAATATCTTTCTACGAGTCGCCTCATCTATCTCAGGACCGTTATTCGTGATCGTAACTAATATTCTTTTCTTACTTAATCTGGTTTGAATTTCTATTGTGGCATCGTCTGAATTCGACATTGCATCACAAGCATTCTTTACAATGTTGACCCAAATCTGAACGAGCTCTGTTTTCGAGCCTTTAAAAGACGGTAAATCCGCAGGGCTCAATCGCACAGACACTCTACGCAACTCACTTTGTAACAACGATAATGCATGGTTAATGGAGTCATTAATATCAACCGCTTCTTCGGTGTCAATATCAACTCTGCCAAGTTGTTTAACCGATTTTACGATGCCAACGGTGTGTCTAGATGCCAAACGTAAATCATGTAAATCACAGCCCATCTGCCAAAAACGAATCGCTTCTTCTGGGTTTTTCAGCCAATGTTTTGAAATAACGTCTGTTGCAGATAACGCGTCAATTGGAATCGCCTTTGCAAGAGAGCGAGCAATGTTTTTGTCTAAACCATATTTTCTTTCAAATTGTCGCCCACGTGTTCGTGCTTCTAACGACGACGTTTTCTGACCATGCATTAACCCAAAATCGAAAAATTGACTGGCTTCTGGATGCACTTCTTCAAGCAGGTCCATGATGACCGTTTCAAGTCGACCCGATTTACTATTTACTACACCAATAGCGTTGTTAAGTTCATGAGCAATCCCTGCAGCTAATTGACCCAAGGTCGTCATTTGCTCAGCAGTATGTAACTTCTCTAGCGCTTTTTGTTTCGCTATCGCTTCTTGTGTTGCGCGGCGTTGACGACGCGACAACTCATTGACAATCACAGGTGTGAACTGTGCGGTAAGAGGACCAAATTTACGTTCATCTTCTGCAGGCGTGTCTTTATCGATCCACGCTAACTCAACATCGGTTTTAGCAACAACCGTTGAAGATGCTGTCCAATTACCTGAAAAGAAGCTATGAACGCCTATAAAAGCTCCACTACCCGCGCTAAATACTCGCACTTGCGGTGTATTCGCATCGGTATAAAACCCTTCCAGCTCTCCACTAAACACATAATATAAACGAGTGTTTAACGCTGATTGTTCAATAATGGTGTTACCGGCACAGCACGTCACCCGACGTTCTGTTTGGTTAAAATAGCGCTCGATAAGTGCTTCTAACTTTTGTTGATACACGTATCGTTACCCTATGTGACCAATTGAATGTAGCAGCCACACCATAACAAAGCTCAATAGCACACCAACCACACCCAAAATAATACCGATTCTGGCCATTTGATTACTTTGCACATGACCAGTGGCATGAGCCAACGCATTCGGTGGTGTACTGATTGGCAGCGACATACCTAATGAAGCGGCAAAGGTCACAACCAGAATTAACGTTATCTCACCGCCTAGTGGCGTGAGTGAAGCCATAGACGAACCTAATGCAGCCATAATTGGCATTAACAAGTTGGCCGTTGCGGTATGAGACATAAAGTTTGCCATTAGCAAACACAAGAACGCCGCTCCGAACAACACCACATAGGGTGAGTAAGCATCAAACGGAATACTGTGTACCACGAGCCTTGCTAAGCCAGTTTTATCGAGCGCTAAACCAAGCGCGATACCACCTGATACAAGCCACAGTACGTCCCAAGAAATCTTTTTCAGGTCTTCTTTATTGATGATCCCTGTGAGTGAGAACACAGCGACAGGAATCAGAGCGACGGTATAAGAGTTCATGCCATGGCTTGAACCCATTAACCAAAGAATGATGGTCAGCGCAAAAGTGACGTACACCGCAATGGCTTTAGGCGTTTTAAGGAATTTACCTTTAATACTTAGTTCGATTTTCTTTTGGTCAGCTTTGTACATAAAGCCGATTAAAAACCACGCTAACGCCATCATAATAACGACAAACGGCACACCAAATGCCATCCATTCGCCGAACGTAATCAGGTTATCGCCAACTAAATATTTAAGTGCGATAGCGTTCGGGGGGGTACCGATCGGGGTACCAATGCCACCGATGTTAGCGGCAACAGGGATACAAAGCGCAAACGCTACACGACCGGGGTCTTTCGGACCAAACACAGCCAGTACCGGCGTTAAAATAGATAACATCATTGCCGTTGTTGCCGTGTTAGACATAAACATCGAAAAGATACCAGTGATCAACATTAAGCCGAGCATCACAAACTTTGGATCTTGTCCAAATGGCTTCAATAATACACGGGCTAAGTTTACGTCTAATCGATACTTAGTGGCGGCCATCGCTAAGAAGAAACCACCTAAAAACAGCATGATGATTGGGCTAGCGAACGTCGCCATGATGTCGCTGTATTTTAACAGCTCACCAAAATGTTCTTCCCCATGATCAAACCTTAAAAAGATCAGCCCTTTATCCGACAACATCAATAATTGCAGAACGATAATAACAACAGACGTCGCGTAAATCGGGATAGGCTCGAACACCCAGCACAATGCCGCTAATAAAAAGATCGCGATAACGCGTTGTTGAATAATCGTAAGGCCTTCAAATGGAAACGCTGATAGCGGCATGACGAGGATAATGAAAGGAATTAAAATTGGGATAATGTATTTAATATAGGGGCGCATAGCACAAAAACTCTTCCTGAGATAACAACTACTTAGAAATTAGATTTACAGTTCTAATTTAGATCCGACAACGAATTATCGAGCTCTTATCGCTATCTCACTCTCGGCTAGATCAATGATTACGTGATCGCGATACCCCCAGTTTCGTTTCTGTGCGCTACCTCAACGTTTGTATGTCATTTATTGTTGAAATTAAATTCAGGAGTGTGGTTTCTGCGTTTCTAGTCATACTCCGTTCCAGTTACTCTAGGTATTGTCAGAACAGGTCTGTCACTTAAGTCATGTCCATAAATTGAGGACCGCTTCTGAGTAACCTCTCAAATATATGAGTTAGACTTACTCGGATTGTGCGTGGTTTTGCATTTCCTTTTGCCGTAAGTTTATTTTCAAGCTCGCTTAGTAGAGCATGGAAGAAATAATAAAAAGATACCTATTCTCCCCCGAAAACAGTTCTACACAACACAACTTTCGACCGGCTAATAACATGACTATTGTTACATCTAAAAAACGTCCTACCGTTGGCATTGTGCTGCCTATGCTCAGTGGCTTCTACATGGGCGAGCTAAATGCAACCCTTAGAAGGCTTGCGAAAAACCATAAAGTCAATCTGATCTTCATCCGCTCGGGTGAGCGAAGAGATTTTAAACTTCCTATATATTTTAATCATCTCGATGCCCTTGTGGTCGTTCTCCATGCAGCGACAGTAAAGTTGATCGAAGAAGCTATAAACGCAAACATTCCAGTCATTTCTATTGGAGCAAGCTATGCGCCGCTGCCCGTTGAGCAGTATTATAGTGTGCAAAGCGATGGTGTCACTAAGCTCTATGAATGGTTACAAAGTCAAGGACACGAAGAAATCGGCTTTTGTGGCGATCTCACTGTTAATGATATCAGGTCTCGCTTCAAAGCGTATCAACGCACGGTGATTGATCATAAAGGCTCATTCAACCAACGCCATTTCTTCCGCGTGTCGAATTGTTCTCTATCTGGGGGACGAGAAGCCGCAATAGAATTTATTCAGCGTAAATCCAAATGCACTGCGGTTATCTGCGCAACTGACCACAATGCTGTAGGTATGATGGAGCAACTGTCTCACAGCAATATCTCGGTACCTGACGATGTCGCCATCGTAGGCATTGATAATATTTTCGTCGGTCAACAATTCAATCCCAAGTTAACAACAGTAGACCAACAGCTTGAGCTTCTAGCGACGCAAGTATTTCACCGCGTGTTGGAACGTATTTCTGGGAAGCCTTTTAATAATGCCAATAATAGTGTCCCGCAAAAGCTCATCGTTCATCAGTCTTGCGGTAACACAAACCCAGATCTCGAACATAAAGAAGATATCAACTCAACTCGCCAAATCCTCTTAAATGTGCAAGGGCGTTCTCCCGCTGAGATATTCGAAAATTTCTATTCACAAGCACAAGGAGGTTTTGACTCAATTAGAGATGCTCAAAGCCTTTACGGAAACAATCTTGACTGGGCCTGTCTCGCTGAGTGTAATTCGGAGCAATACACTATTAGGAAATGGGTAGAAAAAGGCATGACTCAGCCAACTACCCTACCGCAACAAACAGATATTCAAGACGATATTCGCAATTTCCCATTTTTCGAACGCTATGATCATTTCGTTGCTTCCATTCTTCCTATCAACTCAGGGCAAGAAGATCACTGGAAGCTCGTCGCTGTTGTTGATTCATTGCAAGATCACCAAGATATCGGTACACAATCGGTATTCAACAATTATTTAGATATGCTCGCACTGTTCATCGAGCGCGACGAGCTTATCAATACAAGTAACAATCGTCAGAAGAACTCCCAACAGTTGTTGCAACAGCTCAAAGTAGTATCTAACAGCTCAAACGATGGTATCTGGGATTGGGACTTACTAACCAATACTCTTGTCTGGAACAGTCGGTTAACCAAAATGATTGGCTGTCAAGATACCTTTTCTGATCGTAAGTTAGGATGTGACCATCTGTTCCAATATATACACTCAGAAGACTTAGAACTTCTCGAGTCCGCCATTCATAACCACTTAAACGAAGAAGTACCGTTCAAATGTGAATTCAGGATGAAGACGCAACATCGCGGATATATCTGGGTTCATGCCAATGGCTCAGCGGTTCATAATGCAGAAGGGCAGGCTGTGCGCTTCATTGGCTCAATGACGGATGTAACTCAAGAGCGAGAAGATGCGGAAAAGATTCAACACATGGCGTATTATGATGCGCTTACTGGCATCGCTAATCGCCGGAAAATAATGGAAAGCATCGCGCAACACATTGTGAATCGACCTAACCAAAAACGCGCGGTCATGTTGATGGATCTTAACCGTTTTAAGATTATCAACGACTCTTTTGGTCATCACGTCGGTGATGCACTTCTTTGCCACGTGACCAAACATATTCAGAACGTGCTATCAAGTGAACACCTTGTCGCACGTTTGGGAGGTGACGAATTCTTGTTTTTGTGTAATGTCAGTTCCGAAGCAGACATCAACGCACTCGCCACGCAGATTTTAAATGCCGTTCAAAACCCATTGATCGTTGATGATATTGAGATTATCAGCCAAGGAAGCCTAGGCATCGCTATGTATCCTTATGATGGCGTAAGTGCCGAAGAATTAATTAAGCAGGCCGACATTGCCATGTATCAAGCTAAAAAGCTGGGAGGACAAAGCTATCTCAACTTTCAAAGGTCAATGGCAAAAGAGACGGAAAACATAATCGAAATAGAGCACCAACTCAGTCGTGCCATCGCTCAACAAGAAATAAAGGTGCACTACCAACCTCAATATTGTGGGCAAGATGAAAAGATTACTGCTGTTGAAGCACTAGCAAGATGGGAATCTCCAACATTGGGGGATGTCCCTCCTGACCAGTTTATCGAGGTTGCTGAATCAGCTGGCCTAATCAGCAAGCTTGGTGAATGTATCATTCATCGAGTTTGTAAGGATGTTGAAGGATCTGAATGGCTACAAACCATGAGCCATATTTCCATTAATATCAGTGCAAAACAGCTGATACAGCCTCACTTCGCTCAAGAAATCATTCGAACTATTCGCCAATACCAGCTTCCTTTGACGTTATTCTGTATTGAGATAACCGAATCAGCAGCAATTGTCGATTACGAGTTATGCATAAACTCACTTAAAGAACTACACGATGTAGGCATTTCTATCTCTCTTGACGATTTTGGAACGGGATTCTCTTCTCTATCTCTACTAAAGCAACTTCCACTAAGTGAAGTAAAGATCGACCGTTCATTTATCTCTGACATAACTCAAGGGCAGACCAACTTAGACTTCGTCAACACTATGATCATGATGGGTAAAAGCTTGGGCTATCGTGTTGTAGCTGAAGGGGTGGAAACTGCTGATCATAACCAACGCCTAAACGGACTGGGGATAGATCTGCTGCAAGGTTATTACTTCAGTAAACCTCGACCATTAAGTGAACTGGAATCAGAAGTGGCTATCAAATTGACTAGAGCTTAACCGTGGCACAACGGCATTATTTAAAAGTAATGCCATTCTTATTCACGCTTTGCGTTAACTTTACTGCCTATTGGCAGGTTAACGGAATAAAAATGAGCGTAAACAGTAGATGACATAAAGGTCGTTTAGAACCACAGATAGACCTCGTTGAGATGCCTTATCTGGACTACGACAAACAGACGTACTACCCCAATCAGACAGTTATCTTCTGGCCTCGCTACCGCTGGGGCGCAGGCGGGAATGCTGTCGCATCGTTTGCACCAGTCACTATTTCGCCAACAGAGTAAGTCGTTTCTTATTGAGTTAGGGCTTAATCGCTAGGCCTTAACTCTTCATTATCGAAGGTAAGTAAAACACAAGAGACCTACTCACAACCTAATTACAGGGAGTAATCAAACACAATGATGTCTTCTAAAAGCGGACGAAACACATCTTTCAGCGCATCATGCTCAGGGTGCGGAAGGTAATTCTGACGGCCTTCTTCATCGGCGAACGTCATTAACACCGAGTGGGTATAACCTTGATTCTTGTTTTCAGGGCTGTCATTTAATCCCCATTCTATTGAAGTGACCCCTTCAACCTTGTTTGGCATCGCTTCAAACAACATCTTTAGTTTTTGAACCTCTGAAGCCTCAGCGTTTTCTTTAAACTTAATCAGTAGAATATGACGAATCATTCCCGTTTCTTTTTGAGTCATTCCTAGTCCTTTCGAGCGTTCGCTTACTGGTTTGTAATGCTTAACCAACACCTAATAGCGATCTAAATTAGAGAACAACAAAATGCCACACGTTACACAACATGCCAAGGCTAGATCGCTAGAGTTTATAAAATACTCCACAACCCAATAACGAAAAATGCTGCACCCGAGGGCCCAGCATTTCTCATGACAATGGTAAGCACATCTTTAACGTTAATCACGACGACCTGTAAGCTGGATCGTTTGGTCTTGATCAACGTTCTTTTGGAATTTTATTCCGCCATTAGCGGCGTCATTTCTTCCTTCAAGCACTGGATCAGATTCAACACGCTCAGCCTTTACTTGATTGCCTTCGCTTCTCATCATATCGAGAGTACTCGCATAAGTACCGTCAGCCGCGAAAGCCGTGTTCATAGATAAAGCCATCAATCCAAGTGCGATTAACTTGTTCATACATCACCTCATTGTATTTCTAATTCTTTGTTCGTTTGGTATCTGTGTTTTTGTTGGGGTAACTTTAACAATCGAACATGAACCATAGATGTGAGCTATGTGATGGGCTGCCGCCGCTCGCAAAAAGACGCACCTTTGAATCAGTGGTTATTCCAAATGTTGAAATCTACCCTGAAAAACAAACAAGCGTAGTTCAGCTTTTAACGGGTTAACTACTTAAAGGCTTAACTGCCTAACTCCCCTACCATCCAAAAAAAGAAAAGGCTCCCGAGGGCTGTCTCTTGATCACAA
>NZ_JBFRPK010000062.1:9780-19790 GCF_041471965.1 Vibrio sp. 10N.261.51.A3 | reverse complement strand
CGCGATGAACCTTTTTTTATTCCACTTATGAATAAAAACGCCTTTTATATAAACAAATGTTTGTCATGTGATAGAGCTAACACTCTAATTTGGGTTTTGTAATAAAATGATGTTTTATTGGTAAGTATATGTTTAATATGATTTTAACAAGGTTCAGCTAACGGTTGTATGCTCGAAAACATTTGCACAATAGTGTGAAGTGTTTCAAAATTACGAAGTTATATTGAAATTTTTTGTGCATTGAGGTTCTTATGAAAGTCATTGATTTATTTAAACACCGAGGCGATAGCATGTCTTCGCAACACTCAGAGTTTATGCAATGGATGTCTCCAGCTCTTAGAGATTACTGGGGCGACTTTCTTAATCGTACGCAAAATAGCCATTTCTTTGCGTGGGTTCGTGATCACCACAAACCTGCTGTCAATGAAGATGCACCAGAGATGCCGGTGGAACAGCCGATCGTACTTAAGCCAGAAGCACAACTTGTGTTTGATGAGCTTAATCAACAGATCGGTGAAGTCATCCATACTGGCGACTGGATCAATGTAAGTCAAGACCGTATTAACCAGTTCGGCCTTGTTACTGAAGATATGCAGTGGATTCACACTGAGCCTGAAAAAGCGGAAACAGACTCTCCGTTCAAAACAACCATCGCACATGGTTTTTTAACTTTATCTCTGCTTCCTCGATTGACTGACAGTGTTGACCCTGACAAGTCTCAATTCCCAACAGCGAAGATGGTCGTAAACATTGGTCTTAACCAAGTACGTTTCCCATACCCTGTTAAATCGGGCAGTAATGTTCGTGCTAAAAGTACGCTAACAAAAGTAACGCCAATTAAGAAAGGCCTAGAGATTGAACGCGAAATTCGCGTCGAAATCGAAGGTATTCGTCGTCCTGGCGCTGTGATCGTTTCAGTGATTCAACTTCACTTCTAAACGAACCATATAGATTCCAAAAAAAAGAGAGAGCTTAATGCTCTCTCTTTTTTTTCATAAGATAAAACTCACTCACTTATTTAATGCGAGTGTAGCCGTACTCTTCGATAAGGTCTTGCCCTTGCTTTGACTTCACGAACTTGATGAAGTCTTTGCTCTCGTCAGAAACTGAGTCTGTCTTGTGCAGCAACAAGAATGGGCGAGCCAATTCATAGCTGTGGTTAGCAATGTTCTTAGATGTTGGCTCTACGCCTTCAAATGTAATTGCTTTAATCGAACGGTCGATTGAACCAACAGAGATAAAACCAATCGCGTGTGGGTTATGGTTAACAATCGTTTTAACCATGCTGTTGCTGTTTACAACCAAGTTATTTGGGTTGATGTCAGACACTAGACGGTCATTAATGATCTTCGTTAAACCAAGCAAGCTTTCGAAGCTATAGCGTGAGCCAGAAGACGCTTCGCGAGTGACAACTGCGATAGGCTGATCTGCGCCACCCACAGCTTTCCAGTTCGTAATTTTGCCTTTGTAGATATCGAACAGCTGCTCACGTGTAACGTTGCTTACAGCGTTTGAGCGGTTAGTTACTACAGCTAGGCCGTCAAAGGCAATTGGAAATACCTTCAACTTCTCGTCTTGTTCGCGGTCGGTTAAATAACGCGAGCTCATACCGATGTCAGAGACACCTTTATTAACCATGGTAATACCTGCTGTAGAACCAATGCCCTGAACCGCAATATAGTTATCAGGGTGAGTCTTGTTGTACTCCTCAGCTAATACATCCATCACTCGTGATACTGAAGTGGAGCCCGAAATAGTGGTTTCTTGTGCTAAAGCAGCATGAGAAGACAGGGCTAAGGATAAAAGAGAGGCAAGCGCGACTCGTAACATAAACAACTCCTAGTTAATAACATTTGTCGCATATGATAGGTCGGTTATATGACACTTTTGTGAAATTCCATACTCTCGATGTATAGCTGTTCGCTTGATGAGTCGTAGCTTTCTGGGTTTCCGAAAGCAAGATTCGTTTCTGGGAGCAGGGCAGGTATTTTGATTACGCTTGTTCGCTAAAATGTTTGTTGAGTCCTAAGCTAAGTAGAGGAATTCACTACTTAGAAGTTTCTATGAAGTTACAAGGGGTGTTATGTCCGTCATTCATATCGAGCTGAATCGTCTTTTAATTGGGGCCGAGAGGCTCTGTACATCTCGAAATCGAAGTTTACCTGTCGAGCTAGGCAAATCCCTATATGAAGAGTGTGAGGGTGGTGTGCTGTTTTCTCAGGCGCATTATCTACTCGACTCATCTCACAGTGATTATACAAACGAGATCGTCTGCGTGACTTTTGATGAGTCGCTGTCTTGTTGGTTAGTGATGGTGCCGCTTGAAGGGGATGTCGAAACCGACTCTGTGAATTGGGGGCCGTATCCGTACCTTCCTAAATCGAAGGATCTTGATGCTATTTTGGCGGAAATAGAAAAAGACCCTAAATCGTACTTCTGGTCATAGTCACTCTGTTTTCACGTTTGCTGGTGGCCTGCTCGCAAAGCTGAATCAATGAGTATCAAAACTCAACCACTGAATCCCAAAGCCAAATCATCTCATCCCACACCCAAGTGGCTTAATATTGAAGCCACTTGGTTTACACCAGTTCCCAACTAAGACGTCCACATCAATCTATCGCTTTGTTTCTTTAAACTTGCGGCTTTACGCTCTGCAGTTATGCTTGTGCCACTAGCGATCGGAAGTCTTTTGGTGTTTTTCCGTGATACGTTTTAAAGGCCGTGCTGAAGTGAGCGGCACTTTTAAAGCCTGACTCATACGCGATTTGAGTGATCGACTTATCCGATGTTCTTAGCTGAGTGGCTGCATGAGCAATACGTTTTATCTTTAATAAGTTTGAGAACGACAGATCTTCAGCCGATAAGCGACGTTTAAGTGTAGCCGGTGACATTCCCATGTAACTGGCGAGCGTATCCAAAGAGATATTGTTTTCAATGTTTTGCTCGATGTAATGAATGACTCTTTGGGTCACGGTTAACCTTGAAGCTCGAGCAATAATAGCCAATAGAGCTGGGTACTGTTCCACCATCAAAGACAGCAAACTTAAGCCTAATTGAGTGAGTGCGTAGTCATTCTGAGAAGAAGAGTTGGCCAGTGACATGATGAGGTCTTTCAACTGACAGAGCTCAGTATCCGTTTGATTGAACTTAATGTACTTGTCTGGGATTCGAGCGGACTCTAAATCGCTGAACTGATTAATGAACTTTTGAAAGATAGCCAAATCAAAATCTAAGCAGGTTGCGCTGAATTCGCCATTTTCAGTGTTAACCGTGATGTCTTTAATCTGACCAGAATTGTAAAGGGTGAAATCTCCCGCTTGCAACGAGGCTTGAGTACCATTGGGCAACACAAAAGAAATGCTGCCTTTCGACACTATAAAGATACCGTTTTTAGAGGCAGGATAACGTTCTCGTCTCCTGGGAATGAAGTTTCTGAACTGAGTAACTGTGATTGATGACATAGTGAGCTTCTTTGACGTTGTAAATTGATTGCTTATTGATTGTTTTTTTTAAGTATTGTTTAAGCATGAGACATTTACAAAAAAGGCGCTAATAATTAGCGCCTTTAGAAGTGAACCTTTGAAGCTTTTGACCTTGATAGCTTTGACCTTGAAAGCCGAAACCTTGAAAGCTGTAGCTGTTAACGCCTTTAAGCTTCGGTTTCGTTTGTCGTTTCAGGCTCGCTAGGCAAGTCCGCAAATACTTGAGTAGGTTTTGCTACTAAGTTACGGTTTTCCTGATTAACTTCAGAGAGAACTACTTCTAAAACGTCTCCCAGTTTGTATACCATTTCTTTATCGATAGATACAGTACCCATATCACCGTTGCACTCTATTCTTTCTTTATTATTAAGAATGAGAGATCCAGGGATAAATGCAGCAGCACCATTTTCAAGTAAACGTACACGCATACCTGCACGGTTAATATCGAAAATCTCAGCTTGGAAACGAGTTTCTTCTGCTGGAGCATTGGCTAGAGTGCGAGCATACAACCAATCGCCAACATTACGCTCAGCCATGCCGTGGTGACGGCGGTGCAGGGCAAGTTCATCACCGATAGTTTCATCTGGTGTTTGAATTGGCGCTTTACCTAAGATGTGTGCTTTAAGCATACGGTGGTTAATCATGTCGCCATATTTACGAATTGGAGAAGTCCAAGTTGCGTAAATATCTAATCCCATCGCGTAGTGCGGTGCAGGCTCATTGCTGATCTCGCTATACGCTTGGAATTTACGAATACGGTTGTCGTAGTAGCTGTTATCTAAAGAACCTAACCAACGACGTAGAGTAGCAAAACCTTCTAGAGAAATGATTTGCTCTTCAGTGAACGGCGTTTCCGCTTGCGGGTTTACCAGTTCAAGAACGTCGGAGATTTTCTCAGCCTTGAAACCAGAATGGCAGTTAAACACACCTTGGTTGAAGCTCTCTTTTAGTACTCGGCCCGCACAGATGTTCGCGCTGATCATTGATTCTTCAACCAGCTTGTTTGCGCTACGACGCATGTCAGCGTGGATAGCGACAACATCGTTATCTTCGCTCAGTTCAAAGCGGTAGTCAGGGCGATCTGGGAACACAACAGCGTTTGCTGAGCGCCATGCTGAACGTGCTTGAGCAAATTGGTGAAGATCAGAAACAATTGCAGCAATCTCTTCTGATGGTTGCCATTTCTCTGATGCACCTGTTTCTAGCCAGTCTGATACGTTGTCGTAAGCAAGACGAGCATGAGATTTGATGTTTGCAGCGAAGAAGTTAATGTCATCACCGATAACGCCATCTTTAGATACCGTTACTGTGCAGCAAAGTGCAGGACGAACTTCGTTCTCGATCAGTGAACATAGGTTGTCAGCAAGATCACGAGGCAACATTGGGATGTTGCGACCAGGAAGGTAGATAGTGAAACCGCGCTCGCGTGCCACTTTATCCATCGCATCATCTGGAGAGATGTAAGCCGTTGGATCAGCAATTGCGATAGTCAGTTCAAAATCACCGTTCTCTTTCTTCTTCGCGTAAAGCGCGTCATCCATATCTTTTGTGCTTTCGCCATCGATAGTCACAAAAGGGACGTGCGTCATGTCTACACGTTCAAGATCGGCGTCATCGTTGATTAGCCAGTTGTCGATGCCTTCAGGCTCGCTGTTTGGTAGATCGTTTTGTGCCAGCGTTACCCACCAAGGTGCAATCTTGTCGTCAGCGTCTGTGATTTTCTCAGAGATCTGAGCCAAGAAACCATTGTCACCTTTTAATGGGTGTTGAACGATATGAGCAACAACCCAGTCACCTTCTTTAAGCGTTTCAGGGTTTAGACCCTTCATTGCTTTCGCTTTAAGTTGCAGTTTTTTGAGCTGCGGGTGATCAGGAACAACGTTCAATCGGCCTTTGAAAAGCTTAACTCGTGCAATAAAGCGAGTAAGACCTTGTTCAACCAATTCCTCAGGCTCTGCTACTTCGCGCTCTTTCTCTGTGCGAATGATGGCAATCACCTTGTCACCGTGCACACATTTCTTCATGTACGGAGGCGGGATAAAGAAGCTTGTTTTGCTATCAACTTCGAGAAAACCAAAACCTTTTTCAGTGGCTTTGATGGTACCTTCCTTTTTAGGGAGGGTTTCTTGGATTTGCTGCTTGAGCTGAGCGAGTAGAGGATTATCTTGAAACATTTTGACTTTTATCTATCGAGGACAATTGAGCACACTATAATCATTGCGAGGCTTGATTACTACTTAAAGGCGAAGTGAGCGTTAATTAATTGCCCTCTTATTTAACTAGGTCAATTTGCTAGGAGATGGGTGCTGTGACGAGATATTCATCAAGTTTTGACGATATGATAACCAGTATTGATGTAAAAGCGAAAAATATGTGATGTATTTCAATTTTTTCTGGATTTTTTTATGCATTTAGGGAATAATCCGCCTCCCTTAGACGTCCCTAATGGCTTGAAGTGTTTTATTACTGCTTCGTAACTCTGAATGGAATCAGTATCTGATTGGATCAGTATTGGAATTGATAGAGCTCCCGGGACCTTTTGTTTACTTATATATAGTGGGATCCCAATGTCCGAATCTGTAATTCAATTTAATGAATTAGCCCTAAACGATAACATTCTTTCAGCTCTTGATAGCATGGGTTTCGTTTCTCCGACTCCAATCCAAGCAGCAGCTATTCCTCTTCTTCTTGAAGGCCGTGACGCACTAGGTAAAGCACAGACTGGTACTGGTAAAACAGCAGCATTCTCTCTGCCTTTACTTAACAAAATCAACCTGAACCAACACAAACCACAAGCAATCATCATGGCTCCTACTCGTGAGCTAGCGATTCAAGTTGCTGCGGAAATCAAAAACCTTGGCCGTGATATCAAAGGTCTTAAAGTTATTGAAATCTACGGTGGTGCTTCAATTGTTGACCAAATGCGTGCTCTAAGCCGCGGTGCTCACATTGTTGTTGGTACTCCAGGTCGTGTTAAAGACTTACTGACTCGTGACCGTCTACACCTAGATGAAGCACACACATTTGTTCTTGATGAAGCAGATGAAATGCTGAAAATGGGCTTCGTAGATGACGTTACTTGGATCCTAGAGCAAGCTCCAGAATCTGCACAACGTGTACTTTTCTCTGCAACTATGCCTCCAATGGTTAAGACTATTGTTGACCGTTACCTACGTAACCCGGCTAAAGTTGACGTTGCTGGTACTAACCACACAGTTGATAAAGTAGCGCAGAACTTCTGGGTTGTTAAAGGCGTAGAAAAAGACGAAGCAATGTCTCGTCTTCTAGAAACTGAAGAAACTGACGCGTCAATCGTATTCGTACGTACTCGTCAAGACACTGAGCGTCTAGCTGATTGGCTATCTGCACGTGGCTTCAAAGCTGCTGCACTGCACGGTGATATTCCTCAGTCTCTACGTGAGCGTACTGTTGATCACATCAAACAAGGTGTGATCGACATCCTAGTTGCAACTGACGTTGTAGCTCGTGGTCTTGATGTTCCACGTATCACTCACGTATTCAACTACGACATCCCATTCGATGTTGAATCTTACATCCACCGTATTGGTCGTACTGGCCGTGCTGGACGTAAAGGTAAAGCGATCCTACTAGTTCGCACTAACCAAATTCGCATGCTTCGCACAATCGAGCGCGTAACTAAGTCTCAAATGGAAGAAATTCAACTTCCTCTACGTGACCAAGTTGCTGCTGCACGTGTTGCTAAGCTTGGCGCTGAACTTGAAACTGAGAAAGAAAGCAAAGCACTAGAAAACTTTGCAGGTCTTATCTCTACTCTTCAAGAGTCTCTAGAAGTTGATGCTGCTACTCTAGCTGCAATGCTTCTTAAGCGTCAGCAAGGTAAGAGCCCACTATTCTACGTTGGCGAAGACCCAATGATCGCTGCTATTGAGCGTGATAAGAACCGTCGCAAAGAGCGTCGTGAAGATCGTGACAACGGCCGTGACGGTGGTGGTCGCAACTTCAATACTCAAGATTGGGATACTTACCAACTACAAGTTGGCCGTGAGCAAGGCGTTCAGGTTAAAGACATCGTTGGCGCACTAGCAAACGAACTTGGCCTAACTAAAGGTTCTATCGGTGCTATCAAGCTAGACCAAGGTTCTACTTACGTTCAACTGCCAAAAGCAATGAACTCTGAAACTGCTGGTAAGCTAAGCAAACTTCGCATTCGTCAAAAAGAAGCTGGCGCTGTAGTTGTTGATTTCAATGACTTCCGTGAGCCTCGTCGTGGCGGCGGCGGTCGTGATGGCAACCGTGGTGGCAACCGTGGCGGTCGTGATGGTGGCGGCTACCGTGGTAACCGTGAAGGCGGCAACCGCGAAGGTGGTAACCGTGAAGGCGGTCGTGGTGGATACCGTGGCAACCGTGATGGTGCTCGCGATGGTAACTCTGCTGGCGGACGTGATGGCGAACGTCGTTTCGACCGTAACCGTGGTGGCGATCACCGTGGTAACTTCCGTGGCGAACGTGGCCATGGTAACGGCAATGGCGGTGGTAACCGTGGTCGTCGTCCAGAGCGCAACGAAGGTTAATCAACCTGTCGCTTAGACGCTTTAGGTCTAGACACTGAATTTAAAAGCCGAGCGTAATGCTCGGCTTTTTTGTGCCTGCTATTTGAACTTAAGCTTTGGTTGGCTCGATATTCGTAGCTAACTTACTTTAATCAAGCTTCGTTCCTGAAACTATGCTTCGTCCATGAAACTAAGCATCGCGCCTAGAACGAATGTTAGTGCCAAAACTTAGCTGTATTGCGTTCTAAGCCTATACCAAAAGAACGTGCTACAAGATGCTGAAACAAAGAGTGAAGGCTATCTAAGCGTCGTTACAGTGCATCTATTCGTAGAGTTGTGCTCGAAGGCAATCAAAATAAGATCAGATCACTATTCTCAACTTCAGTGAGCTTTTTGATGCAAACACTGAGCAATTGAGAAATCGAGCAAAAAGTTATCGGTAATGATAAGCAGACGAAAGGGAAGGGTGGTTGTTTTTCAAGCGGATCACCTGCATTTGTTCGAGTCGCTTTAATTAACTGAATCAAGTTAAAAATAACGTGAGCACTCGTTTGCGTCACCTGTTCATTAATTTTCTTATTCAACTATTTTTTAATTCCGCTCTCGAAATAAATAATTTAATGACCAAGATCAACTTAATTGTGTTCATTTAGTGTTTTTTTCAAAACAAAAGTTGAAAGATTCAAAAATTATTGAATAATGGACTTAACTAAAATTGAAGTAAACACTTCATCCAATTCGTACTGAAACAGGATCCATATCCAATGTCTAATTCGTTTGTTCTGGTTATTAACTCGGGTAGTTCATCCCTAAAATTTGCTGTAATCGATTCTGTTTCTGGTGAAGCAGTATTAAGTGGCCTAGGGGAGTGTTTTGGTCTTGAAGATGCTCGTATGAGCTGGAAATTCCAAGGCGAGAAAACTGAAATTGCCATTCAAGGTGAAGATAACCACCACAAAATTGCCATTGGCAAATTGGTTGGCCTGATGGAAGACCTAGGCTTCACGGCTGATATCGTGGCTATCGGTCACCGTATCGTTCACGGCGGTGAGAAGTTCACTCAAACGGTTCGCATTACTGAAGAAGTAACGAACGAAATTGAAAGCCTATCTGACCTAGCTCCACTTCATAACCCAGCAGGTGCTATCGGTATCCGTGCTGCAATTGAAGCTTTCCCTTCTCTACCTCAGTTCGCTGTATTTGATACTGCTTTCCACCAAACAATGCCTCAACGTGCATTCACTGGTGCAATCGCAAAAGAGCTATACACAGACTTCGGCGTACGTCGCTACGGTTTCCACGGCACTAGCCACTACTTCGTTAGCCGTGAAGCTGCGAAGATGGTTAACAAGCCAATCGAAAAATCGAGCTTCATCTCTGTTCACCTAGGTAACGGTGCATCTGTATGTGCTATTAAAGATGGTAACAGTGTTGATACTTCTATGGGCTTCACACCACTTTCAGGCCTAATGATGGGCACACGTTGTGGTGACCTAGACCCAGGCATCATCGAATACCTACTTAAGAAAGGCTGGTCACAAGAGCAAGTATTTAACTCTCTAAACAAGGAGTCTGGCTTCCTTGGCGTGTCTGGTCTTACGAGCGATGCTCGTGGCATCTTAGAAGCAATGGAAGAGGGCCACGAAGGCGCTAAGCTTGCGTTTGAGGTGTTTACTTACCGCGTAGCGAAATACGTTGCTTCTTACCTAGCAACGCTAGATTCTTTAGACGGTATCATCTTCACTGGTGGTATCGGTGAGAACTCTCTACCAATTCGTCGTGAGATCTTAAACAACCTTAAGATTCTAGGTTTCGTTGAAGATGTAGCAGGTAACGAATCTGCTCGCTTTGGTGCTGAAGGGATCATCGCTAAGTCTGAAATGTTAGACGCAGTAGCAATGGTTATCCCAACCAACGAAGAATTCGTGATCGCCCAGCAGTCGGTTGAACTGCTGTAATTTTTTCAAAAACAGATAGTTAAAAGCGAGCTTAGTGC
>NZ_JBFRPK010000062.1:0-9136 GCF_041471965.1 Vibrio sp. 10N.261.51.A3 | reverse complement strand
AGGGCTGGCTTGTGATGCCCAGACTTTTCTAAGCGCGATCATTGCTTGCCCCATTTCACGTTAAAGTATTTACTCATTCCAGAGTAAGATCGCAGTCGTTCCTTAGGATATGTAATGTGACCAGCCATAGATGCAGGCAATATCAATTTATAGGATCTCATCGTCATCCCAATCCCAGTCAATTTGGGAAATGTCACGGGAGACTTTGTGTAAATACCACCCGAGCAAAGCGACAATAGAAAGGATTAAAACTATAAAGGTTAAAAGCATATCCTACCCTTAGAGTTTGTATGAGACGTAACTACTAGGCTTACCATGGCAATTGAGTGCCATCGTAGACAAAAAATGAACCTGAATGCTTAAGTTTTAAATTGTCGATAACATTAAGCATGCCTGTAACACTCTCTTTTACTGTTACCTTGCCTTCCTTTCCACCCATATCGGTTTTTACCCAACCTGGATGAATTGCCATGGTCTTCACTCCCGCTTCGGATAATTCACAGGCTAGAGATTTAATTATTTGGTTGAGGGCCGCTTTTGATGCTCGATAGCTGTATCGTCCCCCTGAGCGGTTATCATCAATACTGGCCAGTATTGAGGTCATCCCGATTATGGTTTTATCTTGGCCGGCTAGAATATTATTGAGCAAGGCCTGCGTGATTAACATGGGTGCGATGGTATTGACCTTTAACACCTCTAGCCATCTTTGCTGATCCATATTGCCTAAGTTGTCACATCCTTCACCACTCACCCCAGCATTATGAATAAGTACATCAATAGGTTGCTCTTTAAACACCTCAGTTAAAGCGAGAATATCTGTTTCATGACTAACATCTAGAGCATAAGGGCGAATGGTTGAATACTGTTGTGCTAACAGGGTTAACTCATGCGCTGAATCAATATCGCGACAGCAAGCGATGACCTTGTAATGTCGCTGTGCATATTGCTTTGCAAGCTCTAATCCTAAGCCACGATTAGCTCCAGTAATAAAAACGGTTTTCATTGAGTGCCTCTTATCAGTTTCAATCTTGTCTAATACCAATCAATATAAGTTGCGAAAAGCTGGCCAATGCTGCTGCATTGACCAGCTCTAAGGGTAAGAGTCGTGTTTATTTCATTAATACATTTTTACCATTAACTTTCTGCACGCTTATCAAGACGGCCACTAAAGCGGGTCAAAGCAAGCGCTATCAGTACAACTACTGCACCTACCCAAGGTGTATGCATTAAGCCTGCTTCAGCGACAACCATCCCTCCGCCCCATGAACCAAGTGCAATACCAACGTTAAAGGCGGCAATGTTTAAACCGGAAGCAACATCCACTGCATCTGGTGTATATTTTTCAGCAAGTTTCACTACATATACTTGTAAACCTGGAACATTACCGAATGCAAATGCCCCCCAAACTAAAATCGTGGCTACCGCGGCAATAGGGTTAACGGCGGTAAAATTGAACACGATAAGCACAGCTGCAAGACCAGTAAAAATAATGCTAAGGGCTTTTATTGGGCCCATTTTATCGGCCATTTTTCCGCCCCAAATATTACCAATCGCAACTGAGACTCCATAAACCAACATAATTAAACTAATTGCATTCGCACTAAAGCCAGTTTCTTGCTGCAAAATAGGAGCAAGGAAAGTGAATGCTGTAAAAGTGCCGCCATAACCCAGTGCAGTAATCGCATAAACCAGTAATAATCTAGGTTGAGTTAATACCTTAAGCTGCGATGAAAGCTTAGCTGCAGCAGGTTGTTTTAAGTTATTTGGTACTAAGAAAGCACTACCAATTAATGCGATTAAACCTAATAGCGCAACAACTAAGAAGGTTGATTGCCAGCCAAAGGTTTGACCTATGTATGTCCCAAGCGGCACGCCTGTGACTAACGCCACGGTTAAACCAGTGAACATAATCGCAATGGCGCTGGCGGCTTTTTCTTTTGGTACCAGACCGGTAGCAATGGTTGAACCAATGGAGAAAAATACACCATGGGCTAAACCTGTCAAAATACGAGCGATAATCAGGGTGTTATATCCAGGTGCTTGCCATGCAACTAAGTTACCGACAACAAACAGTGACATGACGGTAATCAATACGTGTTTACGATTCCACTTTCCTGTTAAAGCCGTTAAAACCGGGGCGCCAATGGCAACACCAAGTGCATAAAGGCTAACCAGCAAGCCTGCTGAAGGCAGTGATATATTTAGGTCGGAGGCCATGGTCGGGAGTAGCCCCACGATCACAAACTCCGTTGTTCCAATAGCAAAGGCGCTGAGCGTCAATGCAAGAAGTGCTAAAGGCATAATATTTACTCTCTGTTGTTTGAAAATGACCAGCAATAGCCGATGTATTGGTCGCTATGCCGTCGCGTTGTTAATTGATGGGGGGCATTTTGCATTAAAGATGTTTTGTGAAAAACAGAGGTTTTTACAAATGATATTTGTTATAAATGCAATAAAGCTGATGAGCGATTGGATAAAATTGAGGGAAATAGCATGCGAACAAAATCTGATGATTTAGCCATTTTACTAGCTGTAGTCGATACCGGAGGTTTTTCAGCGGCAGCAGAGAGCCTAGATATCCAAGTCGCGCGAGTATCCAGAGCGGTCAGTAAAGTGGAGAGTCAACTTGGGGTCACTATTCTAAACCGAACCACTAGACGTATTGAATTAACCGATGAAGGACGCCAGTTCATTGACTCTATGCGGGTGGGGTTAATGCAATTACAGCAGGCGGAAGAAGATATTATTTCCCGTGGGGAATTGCCCAAAGGCCGTTTACGTGTCGACGCGGCTAGTCCGTTTGTGTTTCATCAACTGGTGCCATTGGTGCAGTCATTTAATCAAGCCTATCCCGATATTGAGCTAGAAATAACTTCCAATGAAGGCATTGTGGATTTACTAGAAAAGAAAACCGATTTAGCAATCCGTATTGGTACGTTGAGCGATTCAACGCTACATGCTCGGTCGCTGGGTCGAAGCCCCTTGTATATTGTGGCTTCACCAGAATATATCTCAAAACGCGGGCTCCCCACTAAAAGCAGCGATCTTGCTCAGCATAATCTCATTGGATTTGTCGCCCCCAAAATTTTGAATGACTGGCCTTTAAAAGGTTTTACCCAACTAGACGCTTTGATGTCATCAAGTAATGGCGAAACCATTCGACAAATTGTGTTGGCAGGAAATGGCATTGCATGTCTATCAGGGTTTATGGTGAATAAAGATATTGCCGAAGGACGTTTAATCTCGCTGTTGGAGAGCGAAAAAATCAGTCATCCACGAAGAGAACAAGTCAACGCTGTGTATTATAAGACTTCTTCTGTGGCCAAGCGGATCTCCGCTTTTATTGATTTTATTAAGCCAAAGCTAACCCTGTAACCCGCTTAAACAAGCTGATTGTTGCAATTTATACAAATATTATTTGCCTTTATTGCTATAAATGATTGGTGACTCATTTGCTAGTATGCCCTTATCAAATGAAGAGGGCTCAACTATGTCACTATCACTATTTAAACCATTCACATTGGGTGGACTCACACTCAAAAACCGCATTGTCATGCCACCGATGACGCGTTCAAGAGCCAGTCAGCCTGGTGATGTCGCAAATGATATGATGGCAACCTATTACGCTCAGCGTGCCAGTGCAGGATTGATTGTGTCTGAAGGTACGCAAATTTCAGCGACGGCAAAAGGCTATGCATGGACCCCAGGTATTTACACACCTGAGCAGATCGCAGGCTGGCGTAAAGTAACTCAAGCAGTGCATGCAGAAAATGGCGCAATTTTCGCTCAGCTCTGGCATGTGGGCAGAGTCACTCACACAGATAACATCGGTGGTGAGCAACCGATTTCTTCATCAGCGTTAAAAGCGGAAAACGTAAAAGTATTCGTTGATAATGGCAGTGATGAACCAGGTTTTGTTGATGTCGTGCAGCCTAGAGCAATGACAAAAGCAGATATTCAACAAGTCATTGCAGATTATCGTCAAGCGGCATTGAATGCGATTGAAGCAGGTTTTGATGGCATTGAACTGCATGCGGCGAATGGTTATTTGATCAACCAATTCATTGACTCCGAAGCTAACAACCGCAGTGATGAATACGGCGGTAGCCTGGAAAATCGTCTTCGTTTTCTTGATGAAGTCGTTGCAGCAATGGTGGACGCAATTGGCGCTAACCGCGTTGGTGTGCGCTTGGCACCTTTAACAACCTTAAATGGTACTGTTGATGCTAACCCTATTGAGACTTATACCGCTGCCGCAGCGTTACTCAATAAACATCATATCGTGTACCTACATATTGCTGAAGTCGATTGGGATGATGCACCAGATACACCCGTCTCATTCAAACGTGCAATGCGCAATGCTTTTCAAGGCGTGCTGATCTACGCAGGTCGTTATAATGCGGAAAAAGCAAAGCAAGCTATTGATGACGGACTGGCTGATATGATCGGCTTTGGTCGACCTTTTGTGGCGAATCCCGATCTTCCTGAACGTCTACTTCACGGCTACCCATTGGCAGAGCATGATCCAAACACCTTGTTTGGTGGTGGTGAGAAAGGTCTGATTGATTATCCAACGTATAAAGCTTAAGGGGGTAAGTATGTTTAAGGTATTTAAAGGTCACGGACTTGAGACTAGAAACCGTATCGCGATGGCGCCGATGACTCGTTCACGCACGTCTCAACCTGGTGATGTACCAAACGAGATGATGGCAACCTACTACCGTCAGCGTGCCAGTGCTGGACTCATTGTATCAGAGGGCACCCCGATCTCAGCGGCTGCACGAGGTTATTCGATGACTCCGGGCATTTATACCCCAGAGCACATCGAAGGCTGGAAAAAAACCACCCAAGCTGTGCATCAAGATGGCGGGAAAATATTTACTCAACTTTGGCATGTGGGGCGACGCAGTCATTCTGATATTTCAGGTACTAAGCCGTTAGCCCCATCAGCGATTAAAATCCCAGATCAAGTATTTGGCCCACTAGCTGAAGGTGGCTTTGGGATGATTGAAACTGAAACGCCACGGGAGATGACGCTGCAAGACATTAAGAGCACGATTGCGGATTTTGTACAAGCGGGCAAAAACGCCATTGAAGCTGGTTTTGATGGCGTGGAAATTCATGCTGCGCATGGTTACTTGTTTGATACCTTTTTACGCTTAGAAAGCAACCAAAGAAGTGATCAATATGGTGGCAGCCAAGAGAATCGCATGCGCTTTTTGGTTGATACGTTGCAAGCACTTACCGACGAAATTGGTGGGGAAAGAGTTGCGGTTCGTCTGTCTCCTCATATCGGAGAGGGTTTTGCTGGGGATGATGTTGAAATTGTTCCGCTAACGTTAGCATTGCTGGAAAAACTACAACTGATGAACCTTGCGTATGTGCATTTTTCAGAAAACATATCACGCTATGTAGAGGTGCCTGAAGAGTTTCGCCAGCAAGTACGCCGAATATACTCTAATCCAATCATGGTTGCAGGAAAGTTGACCAAGCAATCTGCCCAACAGTTGCTAGATAAGCAGTATGCTGATTTCGTTGCCTTTGGTACTCCTTTTGTAACGAACCCTGATTTAGTCGCCCGATTTGCTCATGATTTACCATTGGCCGAGTTTGATGCCGATGCTAGGTTGACCTTGTATGGGGGCGGAGCCGAAGGCTACGTCGATTATCCAACTTATCAAGCCTAATACACCAGGTACCAAGGACGATAACTCTTTGGTGCCTTACCTTTTCATTAAGCGAGTGGAAGTGATATGGAACCCTATCGAATTTGGCAATATCAAACTGAGAAACACAGTCTTGTTTTAGGTAAGGCTGAAAGAGCAGCTTTAGATGACAGCGAAATCTTAGTACAAAACAAAGCGATTGGTATTAACCCTGTGGATTGGAAATTTATTAAAGCCAATCCTTTAAATTGGCCGAATGGCCATGTTCCAGGTGTTGATGGTGCCGGCGTCGTCGTACAAGTAGGTTCTAAAGTTGATCCCAGTCTAATTGGCCGTCGAGTGGCATATCATGGTTCACTAAATCGCCATGGTAGCTTCGCTAAATATACTGTTTTGAACGTTAAGCGAGTGATGACACTACCTGAGAGCCTATCTTTTGAACTTGCCGCGGCACTGCCTTGTCCGATGCTAACTGCGTGGCAAGCATTTGAAAAAATTCCATTAACCCAACAAAGAGAAGTGCTTGTCGTTGGTTTTGGCGCGGTGAATAATTTGTTATCCCAGATCCTTGTCAGAGCGGGTTATATCGTTGATGTTGTCTCCGCGAGTCTGAGCGAAGAGCGAGCCAAAAGCTTAGGTATTCGCCAAGTTTATCGGGAGCAATCTCAAATCGACATGAAATACTTCGCCATTTTTGATGCGGTGAGTGGGGAAAATGCCGCCCATTTAGTGCCGCTGTTAAGAGCGAATGGACATATTGTCTGCATTCAAGATCGTATTGCTAAACCCATTGACCCTCCATTTACGCGCACTATTTCTTACCACGAAATAGCCCTTGGAGCGTTACATAATTTTGGTGATAAAGATGATTGGCATACATTAATGCAAAATGGTGAAGCGCTGCTTGAGCGTATTGAAAATGGGAGTGTTGAAGTTAGTATTCCTGTCACTTTTAAATTCGAGCAGATGCTTGATGCGTTGAAACACAGTGAAACCACAAAACGAAAAACCGTGATTACATTGAGTTAGACTGCGCAATTTATCCTTTTGCTGGGAGTCACATAGCGCTTACTTCCTACACTTTGCTTGGATAGTTGTTCTAATTGCTGATATTGAGTAAGACTCATCTTTGCAACGTCGTTTAAAATTGTGGTCTAAATAATTTTGACCACACTCTTACTAGCAGATGCGATACTAATAGCAATCTAACCAACGAAGAATTCGTGATTGCTCAATAGTCGGTAGAACTACTGTAATTTACTTTAAAAACAGATGGTTAAAAGCGAGCTTAGTGCTCGCTTTTTTTGTGCTCATATGTTGGATAGACCATCGCTAAGTGGCCTTATAGCGAGATAGTCAAAACTCATTCTATTGATTTCGGCAAATCATTTTGTAGCTTCAAACTAGTGATGTTAGGGCTGGCTTGTGATGCCCCAAAAACGCCTAGAATTGAACTTGCAAGGTTTCAGATACAAAAAGTAATAGATGCGACGATCTAGCCCCATCGCCCTCAATGAAATTAAGACTATTGCTTGAATGTAGTGCGCCACTGAATCGGCGATACATGAAAAGCCGATTTAAAGTGCTTTCTGAATACACTGTCAGAGCCAAAACCCGCTTGCTCTGCAACTTGAGGTATCGATAGTTTCGTGGTTTCTAATAGACGTTGGCTAAGCTCCAAACGTCGGTTTTGCAGCCATTCACCAAATGTACAGCCATAGGTGGATTTAAACTGGCGTGTGAAGGTACGTTTACTCATCGCACAGCGCTCAGCGACTTCATCTAGTGAGTGACACTGATTAAGGCTCTGCTCCACCAGCTCAATCACAAGGCTAATACTTGTCTCTGTAAGAGGTTTTATGTTGACTGGTGCTGGTATGTATTGCTGCTGTCCACCAGTACGAGATGGCGCAGTCACCATCTTACGTGCGAGATCATTCGCGAGCTCACTACCACACAAACGGCGCACTATATGTAGACAACAATCGAGTGAAGCAGCTACTCCAGCAGAGGTAATGATAGTCTCATGTTCAACAAATAGAGGGTTTGGGTCAAAATCCACCTTAGGAAATTGCTGCTGAAATTGTTCGGAAAACGCCCAATGGCTTGTGGCACGTTTTCCATCGAGAACGCCAGCACATGCAAGTACATAAGACCCGAGGCAGAGTCCTACTAGTAGCTTACCTTTCCCATGATGCTCTATTAGCGCCTCTATAAGTCGCTCACTTGGCTCTGGCAGGTCATTTGGCCAGCTTGGAACAATCACAATATCCGCCTCTTTAATAGCGCTCAAATCTTTATCGATCACCACACCAAATCCAGAGCTTGTTTCAAACTGCAAGCTGTTTTCGCAACAGATCCTCAAGTCAAACCGAACCGGCTGACCGAAAAAGATATCTTGAAACACCAGACAAGGCACAGAGAGATGAAAAGCACTGATGCCTTCAAAGGCTACCATCGTAATTTTAATTAGCTCGGTTGATTTGTTCACAAGTGTCTCGATTTGCGCGAATGTTGACTTTCAAGACAGTATCACAAGAAACTAGAAAGAAGCATACTAAATCTCATAGAGAACATGGCTTGTTAGTGAGTTTAGAGAGGCATTATGAAGATCCACCACCTACGTAGCGCAACATTTATTATTGAATCTGGCGAAAAATTTATCCTTATTGATCCTATGTTGGGGAAAAAAGGCTCTATGCCTCCGTTTTCAGTCATTAAGGCTAAGGCCGCGAAAAATCCAACCGTTGAGATGCCAAGTAATGCCGATGAGCTACTAAACAAGGTTACTCATACCTTAATTACTCACAGTCAAACACTTGGTATCAAGGCATTACAACATGGAGATCACCTAGATCCGGCAGGTGAGATGTTTTTAACAAGTCGTAATATCCCAGTTGCGACACCAGCCAAAGATAAGGCTTACCTAGAAAAATATGACTTAACGGTAAATTGGGGAATTGAAGACTGGCAAACTATCGACTTTCTAGACGGAAAGCTCACCGCGGTTCCGGCTTTGCACGGCCATGGATGGATTCACAAGGTAATGGCTAATGGTGTTGGATTTTTCTTGGAGCTCCCCAATGAGCCTTCTATTTACATTAGCGGTGATACAGTTCTAACCGATGATGTAAAACGAGCGTTGACTGAGTTGAAACCTGATATCACAGTAGTCGCGGCAGGTCGTGCTCGTATGGACGTTGGTCAACCGTTATTGATGTCTATTGATGAGGTCATGGAGTTTATTCGCCTTTCCCCTAATAAGGTGGTTGCGAACCATATGGAGGCACTCAATCACTGTGCAGTGACTCGACCAATTCTTAAAGAAGCAATTGATAAAAACGGTTTGTCAGATAAAGTCCTTATTCCTGCTGATGGTGAGACCTTGGAGTTTTAGATACCTGAACTAATCCGGTGACTCCCGATTTAAGTAAATAGTCTAAATGATTTCTGTCCGTGCGACCTGAGGT